>JAQCFT010000190.1 GCA_027619545.1 Verrucomicrobiota bacterium
ACAACCCAAAGAACATAAGCGTATCACTGAAATCTTCCTCCGGGGAAACTGGCTGGATCGGGGAGAAAAAGTCGAACCCGGCGTTCCGGCAACGCTGCCTGCACTCAATCAGGAAGGAACACCCGATCGGCTCGCGATGGCTCAATGGTTGGCGTCCAAACAAAACCCGCTCACCGCACGCGTCTTTGTCAATCGCATCTGGGCAAATCTCTTCGGTACGGGCATCGTCGCCACCGTGGAGGAATTCGGATCGACCGGCAGCCCACCCACGCATCCCAAGTTGCTGGACGATTTATCCGTTCGATTCATGGAGGACATGGAATGGAGATTGAAGCCGCTGTTGCGTGAACTCGTGTTATCGGCCACTTACCGTCAAGCCGCGCAAGCAACCCCGAAACTTCTGGAAAAAGATCCCGGCAATCGATGGCTCACGCGCGGCCCCCGCACAAGATTGACCGCAGAGATGATCCGCGATCAGGCACTGATGGTCTCTGGATTGCTCAGCCCCAAAATGCATGGCCCACCCGTCATGCCTCCACAACCGGAAGGTGTCTGGCGCACGGTTTATAACAGCGCAAGCTGGAAGACCGCCGAGGGCGAAGACCGGTATCGCCGGGGTCTCTACACCTACTGTCGCCGCACCAGCGGTTACCCGAGCTTCCTGGCATTCGACGCTCCCACCCGCGAGGTCTGCACATCCAGGAGAGTCCCCACCAATACGCCGCTCCAGGCATTGGTGACCTTAAATGACCCCGTCTATATGGAGTGCGCGCAAGCTCTGGCCAAACGCATGCGACAAGACGAAAGCTCGTTCAATGCCGACATCGCCATTCGAAATGGAATGCGACTGATCACCGGCGTACGCCAAACCGATGACGACGCACTCCAACCGCTGCATGAACTATATCAGGAAACGATCACCTACTACGGAGATCACCCCGAACTGGCCACCGACCTCGGTGACAACGCCGCTCAATCCGCACTGGTGATCGTTGCCAATGCCCTTTTGAACCTCGACATGATTTTGACGAAATGAACACCCTCGAATCCCTTCAACTCGACACCCTGCGCCAGCAAACCCGACGCCACTTCCTGAAACAATGCACCTCGGGCCTCGGAGCCCTGTGGTTCGCGAGTCAGACGCAGCGCTCGGATGCCGCCATTATCCAGCGTGACCCGTCGCGTCCTCTTTCCCTCCAAGCACCGCATTTCAAACCGAAGGCCAAAAGGGTGATCTACCTGCACATGGCAGGATCCCCGAGTCAGCTGGAATTGTTCGACTACAAACCGGAACTCGAACGGTTGGACGGACAGGACTGCCCCGCTTCCTTCATGGAAGGCAGACGGTTCGCGTTCATTCGAGGCACACCCAAACTGCTGGGCCCCGTATATCCGTTTCATCGCGAAAAGAAAACCGGGCTGCCTATTTCGGATCGACTGCCGCATTTCGAAAAGGTTTTGGACAAAGTGTGCTTCCTGCGCACCATGACAACCGACCAATTCAACCACGCACCCGCCCAACTGCTCCTCCACACCGGCAGTCCCAATCTGGGATCCGCCAGCGCCGGAGCCTGGGCCACCTACGGCCTGGGTTCGGAAAATGAGAACCTGCCCGGTTACATCGTGTTGTTGAGCGGCGGCAAAGTACCGAGTGCGGGAAAATCCGTCTGGGGTTCGGGTTTTCTGCCCAGCGTTTACCAAGGCGTACAATGCCGCAGCGAAGGCGACCCTGTCCTCTACTTATCCAATCCAGCGGGGGTTGACCAAACACTTCGAGGCAAAGTGGTCGACGCCGTGGCGCGCATGAACCGAAAGACCTACGAATCCCTTGGAGATCCGGAAACCATCACCCGCATCGCCCAATACGAAATGGCTTTCCGCATGCAGACAAGCGCTACCGATGCATTCAATATCCAACAAGAACCCGAACACGTTCACTCCCTCTACGGCACCGAACCCGGCAGAGAGAGTTTCGCCAACAACTGCCTGCTGGCGCGCCGACTTGTGGAACGCGGAGTGCGTTATGTCCAACTCTTCGACTGGGGCTGGGATTCCCATGGCGCGGGTGAAAGCGAAGCTTTGAACGCGGGATTCAAAACCAAATGCCAACAAACCGACCGACCGCTCATGGCGCTCCTCACGGATCTCGAACAACGCGGTTTATTGGACGACACACTGGTCATCTGGGGCGGTGAATTCGGACGCACCCCCATGCAGGAAAACCGTGGCGGCCGCAAAATGAAATTCGCCGGACGCGATCATCATCCCTCTGCCTTCACCATGTGGATGGCAGGCGGCGGCGTGAAAGGCGGATTCAGCTACGGAGAAACCGACGAAATCGGATTCCTCCCCGTGGTCAACCCCGTCCAGGTCCAGGACCTTCACCGAACCAAACTCCACCTCCTCGGCCTCGACCACGAACACCTCACCTACCCCTGGGCCGGCGGCCTCAACCAACGCCTGACAACGGTCACAAAAGAAGCAAGTCTGTTGAATGATATTCTGGCATGATCTATGACAGCTAAAACTCAACTTGCTCGTTCAAACGTTGAAACAGCTTATCCCAAATACCCGGAAAGGGAGCGCTTAACATGGTGCGGAGCATGATTTCGTAAACGTCCGCCCGGACGACTTTGGCAGGTTGGGTGTTTGGCTGGGGTGGCGAGGTCATCATGCTGATGGTGCGGATCCCCAATAAGATCGGCCAGGAACAGGAGAGCCGGACACGAGTCCATGAGGTGGGCAACGCCATCGTGTAGCGCCACCCATCCGTCAGACAATCGATCGCCAGGTGCACATGATCCTTCCAGAGTTCCTTGAAGGCTTCGTTATGGGGATCGGGAGTTTCCGGGCGCCATCCGGTTGGCTCCCACATTTGCCGTGGCAGGTAGCAGCGTCCAATGGAAAGATCTTTTTGAAAATCGCGCAGGATGTTCACCAGTTGAAGACCCTGGCCATACCGAATCCCCAGTCGTTCCATCTCCTCGGGTGATTCCCCGGTCCGACCCCGCAAATGAGTCAGACACATGCGTGTCCAAAACGCACCGACACTGCCGGCAACCCGGTAGGTATAATCATTCAAATCATCCGGTGTATCGAGACTGACAATTTTGGAATCCTTGCTGGAATGAAAACGTTTGAGATCGAGCTTTTGACCGCTGATGATGATGTCCAGCACTTCCCGAATCAACACGCGATCCTCCTCAGTCGAATGACGCAGCACGTCAATTGCCTGGTGACAGACCCGCAAAAGTTCGGCCTCCGAATCATCAGCCTGCTTTTTGATAAAGGCATTCATGGACGGAGCCGAAGCATCCTGCGATTGCACCGCGTAACCGTAGGCATCCAGCAATGCCAGACGTTGATCCGCAGGGAGCAACTCGGTATCCGCAATGGTATCCGAAGCACGCGCCAGCAAATAAGCCAATCCGATCTGATTCCGCACCGGTTTTGGCAGAACATTGAGTGTCAGATAAAACGACCGCGACACCCGCCGCAGCAAATCGGTCAACAACGTTTCTTTGGTATGTTCACGCATTGGGGTCACGTCTCAACATTCAACATTTACTCTTTTCCTGAACATGAGGTTTTTGAATTCATTCGATCAGACCATCGTTTGACTGCGTCCTGTTTAAAGGCAAACCAATCCTCTCAGTTTTACAAGCAAGGACGAGGGCACTACTCATTAATCCTTCAATTCATTCTTCCAGAACTTGATCTGCTTTCGGACTTCTTTCACCCCCGGAGATCCTGTCATCTGCCGACGTTCCATCGCGCGTTTTATGTTAAAAACTTCGAGCGCCTGCTTGGTTAAGCGTTTATCAATCTTCTTGAGATCAGATGCGCGCAGTTTATCGAGCGGACGATTCAAAGATTCGGAGACACCCACAACGGCTCCTACCAGGTGATGGGCTTCACGAAACGCCACCCCCTGTTCCACCAACCAGTCCGCCAGATCAGTTGCCAGCAAGACCGGGTCGCTGGCGGCATCCAAGCAGTTTTCATGACGCACGGTGATATGCCCGATCATGCCCGCCATGATGCGAAGGCAGGCTCGCAGCGTGTCAGCAGTGTCGAAGAGTCGTTCCTTGTCTTCCTGCAGGTCTCGGTTGTAGGTCATCGGCAAGCCTTTTATCAGTGTCAGCAAAGACATCAAGTTACCGATCACGCGTCCCGATTTACCACGTGTCAATTCGGCCATGTCCGGATTCTTCTTCTGAGGCATCAGGGATGATCCGGTGGTGTATTCATCTGAGATGCGGATGAAATCAAATTCGGAACTCGACCAAAGAATGAGATCTTCCGACAAACGCGAAAGGTGAACCGCGGTCAAAGCAGCTGCCGAGCAGAACTCGACAATGTAGTCCCGGTCGCTGACGGCATCCATGGAGTTGCGTGAAATCACAGGTTCGTCCTCCAGATTCACAAACCCTAGTTCCTCGGCCACCATTTTGCGATTCAGTTTCAAAGTCGATCCCGCCAAGGCTCCGCTTCCGAGGGGACATACGTTGACACGTTCAAAGGTGTCCCTGAAACGCCCCTTGTCGCGATCCAGCATTTCCACGTAAGCCAATAAATGATGCGCGAAGTAAACCGGTTGGGCGCGTTGCAGGTGTGTGTAACCCGGGATCAGGGTTTCCTTGTTGCGATCGCCCAGTTGAACCATCGCCAACTGCAAGGTGTGCAATTCCGCCATCACATCGACGATCTCTTCGCGCATCCACATCCGCATGTCGAGCGCGACCTGGTCATTGCGTGACCGAGCGGTATGGAGTTTGGCTCCGGCGGGAACGCGTTTGGTCAGCTCGGCTTCGATGTTCATGTGAACGTCTTCCAGCTCGGTCTTCCACTCGAAGTTGCCATCCTCGATTTCCTCACCGATTTTGCCGAGCCCTTCGAGAATCTCCTGCAACTCGGCGGCGGTCAGCACACCGATGGATTTCAGCATGCGGGCGTGGGCCATAGACCCGATGATGTCATGACGCCAGAGTCGCCAGTCGAATGAAACGGACTCTGAAAATTTCAGCACTTCTTCAGCAGGTCCTTTACTGAAACGACCACTGCGGCTGACTGTTTGGGATGGTTTGGGTGCACTCATATCAGGCTCCTACGTTTTTCTTGATGTCCTTGAGTTGGGTAAATTCGGGTTTCTCTTTGTAATACTCGTCCAGCGGATAACAGCCGCTGATCAATCCGTTGCGTGGAGCCGTCGTGCAATCACTGAACGTTCGGCAAATGGCTCTTGGCGTCAGCGAGCCCTTGGTGGTGGCATCGGCCAGGATGTCAGGATAACTCAGAGTCATACGACCCAAGCCAACCATATCGGTCCATCCTTCGCGCACATTGTGCTGTGCCACGTGCGGCAGGTATTCCTGCAGGTAACTGTAAGCCGTGCCGACAACGGCGAGGGACGAAGGTGTCTTGGCTTTGATTTGTCGCACGACCTGGATTTGTCGTTCGACATCGATCAAGGGATCATGCGCAGGCTGATACCCATCCGAGGGCGGGTAAGCTGCCGGGCGCTGCATGTGCGGGTTGTAATAAGGTGAACCGGCGCTGACATTCAGGATCTTCACCCCAAGCGATACGCACAAGTCGACGAATTGAAAGGTCTCCGTCAAATCGTACTCCAGAGGATTATCCGGATTGATACCAAAGCCATACCGATAAGGCAGACAATGATCGTAAGGTTCCGGTATACCCGGGCCGAGTTTTCCCGGAACGGAAAGCTCTGGATCAGGCCGGAAAGGAACGAAGTCGAAAGCGCTCAAACGAACACCGATGTCAATGTTGTTACCGGAAGCGCGAATACCTTCGACGATCTCGCGGAGGATGCGCGTACGATTTTCAAAGGAACCCCCGTAGTTGCCCGGCCGGGTGTGCGCTCCAAGAAATTCGTGCAAGAGGTATCCGTGACAATGTTTGATGTCCACAAAATCCGCTCCGGCATCACGGGCGACTGCCGCAGCTTCGACATATTTCGCGATCAATGCCCGCACATCGTCATCGGACAATATCTGATCATCGGAGGTGACATGGAATTTTTTATCGAGAATCGGGTGGCGATAAGCGATGCGTGATTCCCAGCGTGATTTTTCATTTGGACGACAAAAGCGTCCCGAATGGGTCAATTGAAAACCGATCACCAAATCATCCGTTCTGCCATAATGCTCTTCGTGTGCCTGGGTCAGTGTGTTCACCAGAGAGCCTAGACTTTTCTCGCGTCCTTTCTGAATGATGAGTTGGTTTGGATTTGCCCGTCCATCGGGTCTCACCGCCATGGCTTCTCCACCATAAATCAGTTTGGCGCCACTGACTCCAAACCGGTGCCAACGCCGCACGACTTCTTCGGTCGGTTCACCATCGGTCGTGGCATCCCAACCTTCCATGGGATGGATCGCCCAGCGATTGCCGATGCTTTTTCCGTTGATGATGACACCCGATACGGGCTGTGTCAGCGGGGACTGATCACCCGTTGCCAGATCATCGTCACAACGCAGGTCCAGACCAAGTGACTGCACGTGCTCCCGAAAAGCTGCAGGTGTTTTCAGTGTCGGGATACGAGTTAATTTAAAAGGTTCCGTCATGATTCAAACTATCTGTCAAAATGGAAAACTACTGTAGAAACCAATGCCTGTTCAATCCAGGCAGCCGAAAAATGTCAGGTATGGCTGTTTCTTGGCGAGGCGATAAACCAGCAAGGCCAGCTCGCGCATGTGGTAATCCCCCCACATGGAACTCTCCCCACAAGGAATTTTCTTGCCGCGCGGAATGTGATCCCAGTTGTTGGGCCGGTGGTAAATCGAATGCAGCAACAGACCTTGATGTTTGTCGTTTGTGGAAAGATAAGGCTCTTCGAGCAAGGAGGCGGTGACGGTCAATCCAGCCTGGACATATTGTTTGGCCGCCTGCTTTTTGCCTTTGGATTTCAAATAATTCCCCAGACGAATCAGGCCCTGAGCCGCAATGGCGGCAGCCGAACTATCCACCGGTTCCCAGTCGTTGTATGGGTCCGAGGGGTGGTCCAGGTAATCACCGAGTCGATGCAGATTAGGTGCGCCGGTATCCCACATCGGAATGCCGTCGGTGCAGGTATTTTTCAGGTAAAAATCCGAAGTTGCCTCCGCAGCTTTAAGCATCATGGCCTCGATCTGCTTGCGTCCACCCAGTGGTTGGAGTTCTTTGTCGGAGATGGTCTTCAGGAACTCCAGTTGCTCCGCATAACCGCAAATCGCCCAGGCCAACCCGCGTGTCCAAGTACTGAACGGCGCATAACCCTGCTGGGAATTGGGGCATCGATAGTTGCCGTCCTTCACGTTAAAAACACTTTCATGCGCCGTGCGACCGCGCACATCGTAGGCATCGCGTCCTTCTCCGTAGTAGACACCATAGTCTGCCGTGCTCTGAGCGTGCTCGACGAGGCGCTTCAAAAGCGAAATCGGTTTGTCGTTCTCAGCCATCAAGACATGTCCCAATCGATGCGCCACACCAAGAGCCCGCATCGATCGGATCGTGTCGATGAACAGGGAATGGGGTCCATTAAAAGAATGCACGAACCCCCCGCCATTGGCAATGGTCGTCCAGCGCGATGCCTGCACAGCACCGGAAACTTTCAAGGCCAGTTCGTAGAAGTTCTGCTCAAATTCGTTTTGCGGAATGCGTTTTTCACGCATCAGGCGCAGAAGATTTCCATAGGTGGAAACGTTGTTGAATCCATGATCGTGAACCCCTATGTGCGAAACATGAGTGGCCATGCGCTGAACGGTCTGATCGCGCCCGATCTTTAAAAATGGTTTCTGGTTCGTCGCATCATACTGCAGCACAGCGGCGCCATACTGGAACCCTTGGGTCCATTCGGTCCAACCGCGCGTCGCATACTTGCCACGAACGGTAAACACGGGAGTTCCCTGCGAGGGTTTCCAGTTTTTCTCGATGCTCAGGATCTTCTTACCTGAAAGATCCCACATACGCTCCACCGCCGGAACCAGCTTGGTCGGCGTCAATTTCGAATCAATTTTAATGGCCATGTCTTAATCTCTGAAACTCAAGATATGCCGCAGGCGATTCCGACGGAACAAAGACAACCATCGAATGAAGCACCCCGGCAACCAGGACACGTTACAAAGAAACCATTGGAGCGTCACCTACGTTTTTAAGGAGGGGTCACTGGAATTGAATCTTAGTAACTCACAATAAAAAAGCTGCTTCCTTGACGAATCTCAATTCCAATCCTCGAGTTTCCTTTGATGGTTAACCTATTACACACATACAAAGAATCCGGACAACCATAGAAATAATAGGTCTGTGGCTTTATAGAGCCAAACGATGCCATGTTGACAGTTTGCTGGTTTTCTGGTTTTATTGCTAATGTGAAAACTACGATAGATTTGCCGGCCGAACTGGTTAGGGAAATGAAGATCCGAGCGGCCAGTGAAGGTAGAAAGTTAAAGGATGTTGCGGCGGAGATCATGCGGCTAGGACTTGAACAACCCCGAACTCCTGACCATTCAAAAGTACAGCATCGCGTTCGTTTTCCAATCATTGAATGTTCACCTCCTGTTGCGCCTGCCAAGGATTTAACACCTGACGAACTCAACGAGATCTTATTACAACAGGAAGCTGAATGGCACCATGACACTACCAGACATTAACGTATGGTTGGCCTTGGCGGTGTCAGGTCACACACATCATCAAACAGCTCGATCCTGGTTTGAGAGCCAGACCAAACCAAAATCCATTCATTTTTGTCGCACCACTCAGTTGGGATTGTTGAAATTATTGACGACAAAGTCAGTGATCGCCCCATACAACCTGCCTCCACTCAGGAATATCGAGGCATTTCAAGTCCTGGATGCATTCCTGGAAGATGAATGCGTTACGTTTGCTTCTGAACCTAAGGATGTCATGGCAACTTGGCGCATGTTTTCCGAACAACGAACCACATCCCCTAAACTCTGGATGGATGCCTGGTTGGCCGCCTTCGCGACGTGCGCAGATTTTCAACTGGTTACGCTGGATAAAGGTTTCTCTCAATTCTCCGGATTGAATTTTCTCCTTTTGGAGAGTACCTAGGCCTATAATCATCACATGATCGGTCCAGCACAACACATAGCTTCTTCGTGTTTCCAAAACACGATCCTTGGCCTTTTCTTAATGCCATTCGTGTGGCTCACACCGATTTCCATTGCAGACGAAACAGCACACTCCACCACCACCTTTCCCGGCAAGACTTGGGAGGAGCGATCTACCGCAGAAGTTGGATTGCAGGAATCATTTCTAGTGAAGATTCAGGAATACCTCAAAGGGCGTGGCATGATTGTCAAAGATGGCTTTCGCGTCTTCAGTTGGGGCGATGTGAGTAAAGCGGGAGACGTCGCTTCAGCCGCCAAACCCGTCTATACCCACTTTCTTGCTTATGCCGTGGAAACCGGCAGCTTGAGTTCGTTCGATCAGAAAGTTGAAGACATCCGCCCGGAACTGGGCTCCATCAATGCCGATCTGGATAAAAAACCCTGGTCAGATTCGCAAACAGATCCGCATCCATTGAACCCCGTGTTCAAGTGGATAAGCCAAGCATTAAAAAAGTAGCGACGGGTCGTCCTCGGCCCGTCGCTACCTTGTGAGCCGCCCCGTTCTA
>JAQCFT010000191.1 GCA_027619545.1 Verrucomicrobiota bacterium
CTCGTGTGCACCGTGATTGGTTGAAAAATAAAAACAAGACGTCTGTCGATCCTCCCTTAAACGTCAGCAAATGATTAAATAAGGCTATATTGCGGACCGTCTGCGGTGGTTTCTGTTTCCTTGTTGAATTCCAATGTAAAAGTGGATCTTGAATTTTGACACGAGGCTTGAACCGTAGCGCGGAACTTGATTCAATTGTGCCATGCGACACCTCCATAGCAAGACCGCGTTATCAGTCAACTTTCTGGTTGAATGGATTTCAATCCTGATCCTGACCACCAGCAGCATGCTTGCCGCTGACGGCGCCGGCAAGGGTGAGTGGATCCAACTTTTCAATTCGAAAAACCTGGATGGGTGGGTGCCAAAGGTTCGTTATCATGCCTTGGGCGAGAATTACGGGAACACTTTTCGTGTGGAAGGAGGCATTTTGAAGGTTGGTTATGATAAACAGGCTTACCCCGAATTCAAAGAGACGTTCGGGCACCTGTTCTACAACCAGCCATTTACGAATTACATTTTGCGGGCCGAGTACCGCTTTGTTGGCGAGCAGGTCAAGGGTGGTCCGGGCTGGGCTATTCGCAACAGCGGTTTGATGCTGCATGGTGAATTGCCTGAGACCATGGATGTGGACCAGGATTTTCCGGCATCCATCGAAGTGCAGTTACTGGGCGGTGACGGTAAGAACAAACGCTCTACCGCCAACATTTGCACCCCGGGAACCCACATCGAATTCAAAGGCAAACTCACCAAGCAACACTGTGTCAATTCCACTTCCAAGACCTATCATGGAGAGCAGTGGGTGACGGTGGAGGTGGAAGTCCGCGGCCATGAATCCATGAAATGCATCATGGATGGTGAAACGGTGTTTGAATTGAACCATCCTGTTCTGGACGACGGGGACGCTCATTCCAAATGGCTCATCGGGGCCAATGGCGGAGATGCGCGACTGTTTGGGGGGAGTATTTCCCTGCAATCTGAAAGCCATCCTGTGGAATTCCGCAAAGTGGAATTAAAGGTTCTTGAAGATTGATTTTTTGAAGACGGGCCGATGTGCCCGTCCGGGCTTTCGTAACAAGCATCGAAGCAGATGATTCGTGTCAGTCATCGATTGAAATGACCGGAATGTCTGCTTACGCATCAACCTTGCGCACCTATGAAATCGCATTCGTCCCAACCATCCGGCAATCCTTTGATCTCCTTTCAGATTCTTCTGGGAACGTTTGTATTGGTTTCTTCGACCATTTTTCTCGGTGTTCATGCCATGAAAAAGGACAGAGTCGAGGCAGCCACTCCTTCTGAAGATATGAATCCTACAAATCATCTTTCCGGGGAAACATCCCCATATTTGTTGCAGCATGTTCACAATCCAGTGGATTGGTATCCATGGGGCGAGGAGGCGTTTGAAAAAGCCAGGAAGGAGGACAAGATGATCTTCCTGTCCATTGGATATTCCACCTGCCACTGGTGCCATGTCATGGCGCATGAATCCTTTGAAAACGCCGACATCGCCAAAGTGATGAACGAGTGTTTTGTTTGCGTGAAGGTGGATCGTGAGGAGCGGCCCGATGTGGACAAAGTATATATGGCTTTTGTTCAGGCTACGACGGGTGGCGGGGGATGGCCGATGAGCGTTTGGTTGACTCCCGATCTCAAGCCGGTGGTGGGGGGGACCTATTTTCCTCCCGAGCAACGGAGCGGATTGCCCGGTTTTCCGGATGTGTGCAAACAAATAGCTTCTGCCTGGAATGACGATCCACAGCGTTTGATCGACAGCGGGAATGAGGTGGTCAAACGATTGAGGGAGATTTACACAGCAAAACCCGGTGGGTCAGAGGCCCTGACAAGTTCCTTGCTGGATCTGGCCTATACGCGCATGGAATCGGGTTTTGATGAGGAAAACAAGGGTTTTGGTCGGGCTCCCAAGTTTCCACGACCGGTGAATTTCAATTTTCTTCTGCGATACATGTCACGAAAGGGGCGGGAAACGGACGTGGGAACGAGGGCCTTGTTCATGACTCTGGAAAGCCTTGATGCGATTGCTGAAGGAGGAATACACGATCATCTGGGTGGTGGGTTTCATCGATATGCGGTCGACCAGTATTGGCATGTGCCCCATTTTGAAAAAATGTTGTATGATCAAGCCCAGTTGGCGGTGAGTTATCTGGAGGCTTATCAGATCACGCGAGATAAAAGGTATGCGGATGTGGCGCGTGATGTTCTGGATTATGTGTTGCGGGATATGACTTCGAGTGAGGGGGGATTTTATTCCGCCGAGGATGCGGACAGTTTGTTGGAGCACGGAAAAAAGGATCACGCCGAAGGGGCATTCTACGTCTGGACATCACATGAAATCGAACAAGCTCTGGGTAAAGAGCATGCTGGATGGTTTAATGTCATGTATGGGGTGCAACCCGGTGGCAACGCCCCTCTTGGCAGTGATCCACACGGTGAGTTCAAAGGGAAAAATATCCTGATCCAGCGCAAAACCTCCGCCGAGATTGCCGAGCAATTTGGTGTCGACCCTGAAAAAGTGCGCAAGGCCATGCAAGATGCCCGTGCCACTCTGAAAGGTATTCGCGACAAGCGCCCTCGTCCGCATCTGGATGACAAAGTGATCGTTGCTTGGAACGGGCTTATGCTTTCCGCTTTTTCAAAGGCCGGACAGGTTTTACCTGATGGTGATCGCTACACGCAAGCTGCGGTCAAGGCGGCCTCATTCATACGGGATAGGCTCTTCGATTCCTCTGGGGGCAAGTTGTATCGTGTTTTTCGTGGTGAGAGGTCCGAGATTGAAGGGTTTCTGGACGATTATGCATTTCTGATCCGTGGGCTATTGGACCTTTACGAAACGACTTTTGATATTCAATGGATTGAGTGGGCTGCTTCCTTGCAGTCGATTCAGGATCGTTTGTTTTGGGATGCTGATCAGGGGGGCTATTTTGCCACGGGAGGTATATCGAATGACATTCTTTTGCGCATGAAAGACGACTATGACGGGGCCGAGCCCTCCGCCAATTCAATTGCCTTGATGAATTTGGTCCGTCTACATCAAGTGCTTGGTCAAGCCGATTTGGTTCAGAAAGTGGATTATGGGTTCAAGTTGTTCGCTGAAAAAATGAGAAAGCAACCCTCTGCCATGCCGCAGATGATGGTCGCTTTGGACGCACATTTGCATCCTTTTAAACAAATCGTGTTTGCCGCCGGTGCAGACGACCAGGGCCTGAAGTCCATGCATCAGTTGGTGAACCAACAGTTCATTCCGTGCAAAATTGTCTTGTTGGCTGACGGTGGAAAAGGGCAGGCGTTTTTGGGGAGGCATCAGTCATTCATGGAATCGGTAAACCCCATTGGCGGTAGAACGACCGCCTTTGTATGCGAGCACTTTGTCTGTCAGCAACCCACCACAGAACTTGATGTTTTCGCCAATCTACTCAACCGTTAAACATGCCACGCAAGCAATCCAATCAATGGGAATTTGAAGATCTTTTCAGTGCGAATCCGGAACCCGAACCGGGAACGACACCAGAGGAGGAAGCGCCCAAGGTGAGTGTTCCTCCCGTGTGGTCTGTCGGGGCATTGACGCGCCAGATTCGGACCTTGCTGGAAGGCGAGTTCAAATTGGTCAAGGTGAGCGGTGAAGTGAGCAATTTCCGTGCGCAGGCATCGGGGCATTGCTACTTCACATTGAAAGATGGGGACGCGCAACTGTCCTGTGTTTTGTTTCGAGGTGAACATGTTTCCCACAGGGAACAGCTGGAACATGGGGTGAAATTGATCTTGCGGGGAGATGTATCCGTTTACATGCCCCGTGGTCAGTATCAGTTGATCGTGCGAGGCATTGAAATGGACGGAGTTGGGGCGCTTCAGCTGGCTTTTGAAAGGCTGAAGCAGAAACTGAAGGCCGAAGGGTTGTTTGAAGAAGACCGAAAGCGACCTTTGCCCGAGCGCCCCAGTCGTATAGGTGTTGTCACCTCTCCCACGGGCGCGGCCTTGCGCGATGTGGCGCATGTTCTGGAACGGCGGCATCCCGGGCTCCAGGTGGTGGTGGCCGGGTGTCGGGTGCAAGGACAGGGGGCTGCGGAGGAAATTGCCGCATCCATACGTTCGCTGAATCAGTTTCATGCATCGAAACCCCGGGGACAAGGATTGGATTTGATTTTGGTGACCCGGGGTGGTGGAAGTCTGGAGGATCTCTGGGCGTTCAACGAGGAAGTGGTCGCCAGGGCTATTGCCGGATCCGAGTTGCCGGTGGTTTCGGCTGTCGGACATGAGATTGATTTTACCATCAGTGATTTTGTTGCCGATCATCGGGCTGCGACACCGAGCGCCGCTGCGGAGTGGATCACTGAATCAATCATGACCGCTCGAACCTTTTTGGAAACGGCCACTCATCGTATGGAATCCGAACTTCAGGATTTCCTTGAGCGGGCGCACTTTCACTTGTCGCAGCATCAGAAGCGTCTTGATTATCTGCATCCGCAGCGAGTTATCGAACGTCATGCCCAACGAGTGGATGATGCGGGTGAGTCGGTGGCGCGCATGACCCGGCTTCTTCTTGAGAGGTTGGGGGATCGTTTTGAAAGGATTCGGGATAGGCTGGGGGCAGTGCACCCGGAGCGGAGAATCAGTGAGGAGCGGCTCAGGTTTGACCGGTCCGGTGAGCAGTTTGTATCCATTCTTAAAGCGTCAATGGAGAAAAAAAGAACCCGATTGCAACAGGCAAAGTCCCAATTGCAGCTACTGGGGCCCATGCAGGTGCTTGGTCGTGGATATTCCATTACCCAATTGGCAGACTCCGACGAGCTGGTTCGTTCAGTCAGGGATGTGAAGTCAGGGAGTGTGATAGTGACTCGTTTGTCTGACGGGGAATTCACCAGTTCAGTTGAGGCTTCGCAGAAGGGTTCTGATGTTTCTGCAAGGTGATATAGGTTTTGCGTGTTGCATGCGCATTGCATGCAATGTTTGTGTGGCATTGCATTGTTAAGAATCCAGGCTTCTGGTGATGCTTTTTCAGGTTGCTTGTTCAAGTGTTTGTTAACAAGCTATTTAAGTTATCCTCTATCCTTTATTGAGCCGGCGATCCAAGGCGGGTGTATTGCATTTTTGCGAAACGAGAGCATGTTTTTGCTGTTTTTAACAGGTCTTTTGGCCTCTTTTCGGAGTTGGCATTCCAGGTGCTTATCATGGTTTCGTAGTTATGATGATAAAGGCCCGCAGACAGTTAAAGGAAACGTTGCCCTGGAATCCTTGGAAGGATCAAGGGGGCACAGTCTATGGTTCACTTGAGTCCTTGCCACGATCAGCCCAACAGGATGTGCAAATCCGGAGGCCGGTGCCCAAGTTCTTCAATCCATGGATTTTCCTGTCCGTGTTTGGCGGGGGCGCCCTATCTGTGTTGGTGGTCTGTGGCATTTTTGCCGCGATGGTGGTGAGGTGGACCCATTTTTCAACCCCGTCGAAGGATATATACCAGGGTGGGGTGACAAAACAGGTTTCCGTTCTAAAGGTTGGTGAGGAACGCGGTTTGGCAAATGATGAGTTCAAAGTGGTCAAGGGTAAGCTTCACCAATTCTTTTCTTCGACCGATCTCACTGCAACATTCCAGCCTTTGATGATTACTGAAAGTGAGCTGAATGCGATTTTAAAGCATGACACCCGTCTGGGGCTGCTTCATGACACCATAACCGCCCGTATCAAAGATGGTCGAATCCAGACAGCATTTGATATCAAGTTCGGTGGATTGTCCCTTTTTGGAGGGACTGAAGGGCGATTGAAAGGAATGGGGACTTTTCGCGTTGGTCTGTATGCGGGCGAGTTGAAAGTGGCTATTGAATCACTCAATATCAACAACCGCAGCATGTATCGGTGGCTGCACTACGTGCACAACATGGGGGTGGGAGAACTTGCCAAATCAGGCATGAAGAAGCTCGTTAATGTTCCGTTGAAGTTGTTGGTTGAAAAAGGATTGCGGACTGCTGGTGATATGCGGCCCATTTTGGCGACCTTCAACTTGTCCAAGGCATCCACCGGCGATGTATTTGAATCGATGGCCTTTCAGGGCGACGGGATAATGAACATGTTTGCCGAACCGGTTCAATTGTTCGCGATCAATGAACTGTTTGATGTGCACTCACGTCTCCGAGATCTGGTGAAGTCTTTGGACCGGGTTGAAGTGGAGGATGGTGTGATCATGTTATATCCGCGAGCTTCTCGCTAGGTGATGGGCGGTGGCATTTTTACGATTTCGGATTTGACCTGACCTTTCAGTATCCTTAACTTATTTACGTCTGGTATGAATTTCGTTCGACAAGTCATGGTTAATGTGTTCGTTTATCCGCTGCTAAGCGTAGTAGTAGTAGGATGGGGAGCCGCCTGGGCTTGTCGAAGTTAGGACAAACTTTTTGACAAGAACCCACGGCTGGCAACGGTCGTGGGTTTTTTGTTGTGACCCGTCCCGGCCGGCCCTTTAGAATGACTGTAGTGCAATGAGTGAAACGAAAGTGAAAGATCCGCGAACGGACAACCGTTCCAGTTCGAATGACAAATCCGAAATAGGCCCTACCATGAGTGGCAGTGATATTCTGGTGGCCGCCTTGGAGCGTGAGAATGTTGATACCATTTTTGCCTATCCAGGGGGAGCCAGTATGGAACTCCACCAGGCCTTGACCCGATCGGATAAAATCAGGGTGATCCTGCCGCGCCACGAGCAGGGAGGAGCCTTTGCCGCGGAAGGATATGCGCGCGCATCCGGCAGGCCCGGGGTTTGCATGGCGACCAGTGGTCCCGGTGCAACCAATCTGGTTACCGGTATTGCCGACGCTTTCATGGATTCTATCCCGATGGTTGCCATCACCGGTCAGGTGCCTCAGGCCATGATCGGCAAGGGCGCCTTTCAGGAAACAGATTTTTTCGGCATGACCTTGCCGATTGTGAAGCATAGTTTTTTGATCACCGACATCGCTGATATCCCGCGTGTGGTGAAGGAAGCTTTTCACATAGCGACCACCGGACGTCCCGGACCTGTCATTATCGACCTGCCCAAAAACATTCAGCAGGCCAAGGCTCAACCTGTTTTTCCCAAATCGGTCCATATCCGCGGTTACAATCCTGTCAAGCATGCCAGTGATCTGGCTTTGAATGAGATTGTCGGATTGATCGAAAAATCCGAACGCCCGGTGCTTTATGTGGGTGGTGGGATCATCAGTGGAAATGCCCATGAAGAATTGCGTGAACTGGTTCGGTTGACCGGTATTCCAGTCACCTCCACCATCATGGGTTGCGGGGCGCTCTCTGAGACCGACCCGCTTTCATTGAGGTGGCTCGGGATGCATGGCGCGGCGTTTGCCAATTGGGCCGTCAGTGGTGAATTCAAGAAGGAGATTGATTCCGAAGGACAGGTGCGCGTCACCGAAATTCATCCCGGAGCTGATTTGTTGTTGGCTTTCGGCGTTAGATTCGATGATCGAGTGACCGGAAAAGTGGACAAGTTCTGTGAAAAAGGGACCATTGTCCACGTCGACATCGATGAATCCGAGCACAACAAAAACCGCAAGGTGCAGTTACCCGTGGTGAGTGATGTGAAATATGCATTGGGACGCCTGGTGGAGATGTTTAAAAAGCGTCCCATACAGGCGAAATTCGATGCATGGCACCGTCGTATTGTCGACTGGAAGGAACGTGGAGCGTTTCGTTACAGTGTTAATGAAGAAGTCATGCGGTCGCAACACATGCGCGACCACCTGCAGGGGATGGAGGATCAAGTCATTCTTCCTCAAATGGCCATTGACATGCTTTATGAGCTCACCCAGGGGGAAGCCATTGTGACGACGGGTGTGGGGCAGCACCAAATGTGGGCCGGGCAGTATTATAAATCGCCGGAACCACGGCGATTGCTGACCAGCGCCGGGTTGGGAGCGATGGGATTTGGTTACCCGGCCGCTCTCGGAGCCAAGGTCGCTTGTCCTGATCGCCAGGTGGTGGACATTGACGGTGACGGGTCATTCTTGATGAACATTCAGGAACTTGCCACTGCTCACATTGAAAAGATCGCAGCCAAAGCCATCGTGTTGAACAATCAGCACTTGGGAATGGTAGTTCAGTGGGAAGACCGGTTTTACAAAGGAAACCGAGGTAACACCTATCTGGGTGATCCTGACAATATGGAGGCCATCTATCCAGATTACGTGGCCATGGCGAAGGGATTCAATGTGCCATGTGAGCGGGTGATGTTTCGTAAGGATTTAAAGGCAGCCATACAGCGCATGCTCGATTCCGATCAACCTTATGTTTTGGATGTGATTGTCCCTTATACCGAACATGTGTTGCCCTTCATTCCGGCGGCACACACCGTGGCGGATATGATCATCTCCTGATGCACACAAATCATTTTGAAAACAGCGCCCGAATCCAAGCCTTTGGATTCGGGCGTTTTTCTGGTTGGATTGGTTCCTCATGTTGACATACTGATGTGCAACAAAACGGAACGATAAACAGTAATGTGATATGGCGACCTTGGTATTTGACATTGAAACATCCGCGCTGCCGGTTGAATCCTTCGATGAAACGCAACAGGAATACTTGTTTCGCGACCTCCAGAAAATAGATGACGAACAAGCTCGCGAGGAAAAACGCGAATACTTGACCCGTATGATGAGCCTGTGGCCATTGACGTCCCAGTGCGTGTGCATCGCCATGATCAACTCGGAGACCGAAAAAGGGCAGGTGCTTTATTTGGCGGATGATTTTGATGTGGATGAAGCGGCCAATGAGGGAGTGCAGTTTCTGCCTTTCCCGGACGAGCATGAATTATTGGTCGAATTCTGGAAAGTAGTTCCAAAATTCAACCGCATCGTCAGTTTCAACGGTAGAAGCTTTGACGTGCCTTTTGTCTACCTGAGGTCGGCGATTCTGAATGTTCCGATTTCACGCAAGGACTGGCTGGGTTACCGTTTTCAGACCACGCCGCATTGTGATTTGGCAGAACAGCTGACCTTTTACAACGTCAGTGGTCGGGATGGAGCGGCTCGTCGGTTTAATTTGGATTTCTATTGCAAAGTGTTCGGCATTGAATCGCCCAAAAGCGCTGGCGTCTCCGGTATGGATGTGGGACAACTGGTGGAAGAAGGGCGATACCGTGAAATTGCCGAGTACTGCCTTCGGGATGTTTACGCCACCAATCAACTTTATCGTATCTGGAGTGAAAGATTGGAAGGCATCAAGTAATTCCTCGTCAGTTCAAACCCTATGCACCGATTTAGAACTTGGTTATGGCTTTTGGTGTTGCTTCCCGTTGTTCTGTTGGTTGGGGGGCTCTTGTTTGTCTGGGGGATATCCAGGGAACCTGAACTGAACCATCTGCCCTTGTCCGAGCATTTGTTGAAATTGCAACTAAGTGACAAGGAGGTCAGATCGGAAACTTTGAAGTTGGTTGTGGATCATCAGGCTTTGTTTGGCCCCTATTGCCTCGATCTGGTGGCCAATGGACCTTCCTCTATCGAGCATTGGACGGATCAGTTTCAATCCAAGTACGGTTCCAC
>JAQCFT010000192.1 GCA_027619545.1 Verrucomicrobiota bacterium
CTGGACGTGCCACGATAGGGAAGAGCCCCATTTCAAATCCGTCGAACATCCACCCTAAAAAAGCGGCTAATAGGACGACGAAATGGGATTTGCCAACTTTGCCGGTCGTTTTTGATTTGTTGGGCATATCGTTATGTTGCTTTAGTCAGGCTAAAAAGATGGAGCTTAAATACTATCTTTTATTTGCCTTCAAAAATATTTCTTCCCAGCACCAGGTGTTCCATCTTTCGATCCGCGACCGATCTCGGCAGCATCCAAAAACCACAGTCCGGGTGTATCCACTTCACTCGATCCGCTCCGAGCACCTTGATGGCGGATTCCAAACGTTGCGCAACGAGGTCCGGAGTTTCCACCACGTTGTCTTTGATGTCCACCACACCGATGCCGAGTGCAATTTCAGGTTTCAGTCCCTTGAAAACCTCCAGTTCTTCATAACCCCGACGTGCGAACTCCAGCACCAAATGATCCACATTCAATTGATTAAAAAATTCTATCAAGCACTTCCAAAACCCTTTCTGGATGGATTGTCCCCCGTAATTGCCGAAGCAGAGATGCAGTGCTTTTTCACCTTGAATCGCGTTCAAGACCATATTGAAAGGTTCGTGGGCCCATTTGGCATCTTCCGGATGACCGGGGAGGTTGGCCTCATCTACCTGGATCATAGGAGCATCCAGGGCGGCCACCTGGTTTGCCAGAACACGCGCAATGGCATTGGTCAAGGTTTCCAAATCTCCGTAATGCCGATCGATCAATGTCTTGGCCAGCATGTATGGAGAAGTCAGTGTGAACATGGTTGGGTGGGTCGTCAGGCATTTGATGGACTGCCAGGCTTCGGGCAGATTCAGGCTGCCTTCATGGATGGACCCTGTCACCACTCCGGGAGGACGCGTCCGAAACTGCATGCCTTTTGCTTTTTGATACTGGAGCCATTCCTCGCGACTGATATGTGGACTGATTCCACCAAGTGGTCGGATGAAGTATTCAATCATTCCGTTGGTCTCAGGGTGATTTACGTCAAACCGTGAAAGTTCGCCATCGGAAATCATGTCAATCCCAGCCAATTCCTGAACTTTCAACACGGTTAACATGGCGTCCCGCAGATTGGGAGATGTCGGGTAAGCCTGCAGCCATGATGGAACAGGATAACTTCCGACCACTTGGGTTTTGATCTGGTAATCACTCATAAAACTTTGGACAAGCGGTATCCTGCGGCGACTCTTGTCAAAATCCAAGATTGTTTATGAAATGAGTTGACAATACTCCGCATTATATCAATATATCCTGATCCGTTGATTCAACGGTCTCATGAAGAGTGGTTGAGGGAACTGGCCCTTCGACACCACGGCAACCGATTGGAAGCGACATGCTCCAATGACCAGGTGCCAAATCCAGCTTGAACCGGAGTCGGTTCGGGAAAGATGAGATGAATCGTGTTCTCCTCCGGAGTTCTTAAAGCATTCTGGATGAAACCGGGGAACACACAACTCCTCTTATTTCCGTTTTCCGACTTCACAGACCCTTTTTAGAATATTTGTTATGACAACAGAGAACGGTTACATGAAGGCGCTTAAATGTCGCGAGTGCGGCAGAGAGTATCCACTCACGGCAAACCACGTTTGCGAGTATGATTTCGGCCCGCTTGAGGTGGCGTATGATTATGATCTTATCAGGAAATCATTCAATCGCAAAACCATCGAGTCCCGGGCTCAGAGCATGTGGCGCTACCGTGAGTTGTTGCCTGTTGCCACCGAACCCACCGTTGGTCTTCAAGTGGGGCATACTCCTCTGATCAAGGCGGACCGGCTGGCCAAGCGACTGGGAATCCGTGAGCTATGGATCAAGAACGATACCGTCAACTACCCGACGCTCTCCTTCAAAGATCGAGTGGTCAGCGTCGCCTTGAGCCGTTCAAAGGAACTTGGATACAAGACGGTCGCATGCGCCTCGACCGGCAACCTGGCAAATTCTGTGGCTGCCAATGCAGCATCGGCGGGACTGCGGGCTTTTGTGTTTATTCCGGCCGACCTGGAGCAGGGGAAAATTGTCAATTCCCTGGTGTATGGACCGGAAGTGATCGGTATCAAGGGGCACTACGATGAGGTGAACCGTCTGTGTGCCGAAATCGCCGGAAAATATGGTTGGGCCTTCGTTAACGTCAACATGCGTCCCTATTATGCCGAGGGGAGCAAGAGCATGGGCTTTGAAATAGCTGAACAGATGGGTTGGAAACTGCCGCAACACACCGTCGTCCCAATGGCATCCGGCTCACTGCTTACCAAGATCCACAAAAGTTATCAGGAATTCGCAAAGCTCGGCATCGTGGAAAGTTCGGGCTATAAAATCCACGGAGCACAGGCGAGCGGGTGTTCCCCAATCACTGTCGCGCATAAAGCAGGACTTGATTTTTTCAAACCGGTCAAGCCTGACACCATCGCAAAATCACTGGCAATCGGAACACCGGCCGACGGTTTTTATGCACTGAAAGTCATGAAGGAAACCCAAGGGCATGGGGATGATGTCACCGATGACGAAATTCGTGAAGGCATTCGTCTGCTGGCGGAATATGAAGGCATCTTTGCTGAAACTGCCGGTGGTGTCACCGTTGGCGTGGCTAAAAAACTCATTGCCAATGGACGCATTCCGAAAGATGATTCCGCCGTTCTTTGCATTACCGGCAACGGATTGAAGACGCTGGATGCCGTGGTTGGACATGTCGGTAATACCAAGGAAATTCGCCCCAGTTTGAGGGAATTTGAAGCTCTGCTGAGCGCCGAAGAAAAGGCATCCGCATAAGATTTGAATCAACAGTAAAAAATAAATTATGGCAATTACAGTAAGAATCCCGACACCTCTGCGTAAGCTAACCAACAACGAGGAATTGGTGGAAATAAACGCCTCCAATGTTGGAGAAGCGATCAATGAGTTGCAGTCCCGTTATCCTGGTATCCAGGAACGGCTCGTTGATGAATCCGGAGAAATTCGCCGGTTTGTCAATGTCTATGTGAATGAAGAAGATATTCGTTTCCTTCAAAACAAGGAAACAGCGCTGAAGGACAATGACGAGATCAGCATCATTCCGGCCATTGCTGGAGGATAGAAAGCAAACTGGTAAGCTTCGATAGTTATGGCCACTCCAAAAAAAGCGAAAAAGGTTGTTGCAGCCAAAAAAACTGCCAAGCCTCGCAAGAAATCTTCCAGAAAAATGACATCATCCCCTAAGCCGGGTGGCACGCAGCAAACCCGCTTGTGGCTGATGTATCCGCCGAAACTGATCACGCGCCCCATTATTCATGAAATAGGGGCTAAGTATAAAGTCATCCCCAACGTCAGGCAGGCTAGTGTTACCGAAGAAATTGGTATTGTGTGCCTTGAGTTGGCGGGAGAACGTCAGCAAATCAAGTCGGCAATTAAGTGGATGGAACGATTAGGAATTAGTGTAGAACCTGTGGAAATCAACGTCATAGAGAGCTGAAACTGTGGTAATTAAGATCAAAAAAACCCATGTTTCTCGCCTTGACCATGCAACTTCTTGGCCTTAATGTAAATCCGTAGTTTTAAACTACAGACAACAAAACCAAGCAACCAAGAAGAAACATATGACAAAACGTGACTTAGTTGTCCGGATAAGCAACGAAACCGGACTGATTCAGCAGGACGTCCTCGCTGTAGTGCAGCGTACTCTGGATTATATCTCCGAGGCCGTCGCTCGAGGCGAAACAGTGGAATTGCGTAACTTCGGCGTATTTGAAGTCAAAGTGCGCAAGGCACGAGTAGGCCGCAACCCCAACAAACCTGAAAAAGACGTTCGGATTCCCCCGCGCGCCGTCGTGAAATTCAAGCCCGGCAAAGAAATGAAGGAAGCTGTTATCAAGCTGACTCCGGAAGGTTAATACCCAAAACAATCGATCAGTGGATCGGTTGCCCCAAAATCCGTAAAAGAATCATCTTCCGCTTGCCTGCCAAAGCCGATAAAAAGGCGTGGCATCGCAAGCGGAAATTTTTTGTGCAAATGAAACAAATGGACCGATTACCTGGATTTCGAGATTTTTTCCCCGACCCCGTTCCTCATCCCGATCTGGGAAGAATGGAAGAGCGCAATCATATTTTCAACACCTGGCGCCAGGTCACGCGTCGTTATGGCTTCAAGGAGTATGATGGCCCGCCGTTGGAAACATTGGACCTTTACAAGGCCAAAAGCGGCGATGAAATAGTCCACCAACTGTATCACTTCACCGACAAAGGAAACCGAGAGGTTGCGATGCGACCGGAGATGACTCCGACCCTCGCACGCATGATTGCCGCTCACCAGCGCGGTTACAAGAAGCCCATGAAGTGGTTTTCCATCCCGCAGTTGTTCCGGTATGAGAGACAACAGAAAGGGCGTTTACGTGAACATTTTCAATTGAACGCCGATATCATCGGAGAATCTGATCACTCGGCTGATGCGGAATTGATTGCCTTGTTGATAGACGTTCTGCGCGCCCTCGGGATGACGCATGAAGACTTTGTCATTCGATTGAGCAGTCGCGATGCCTGGCAGGCTTTTTTCAAGGAGAGGTGCCATGATGAAGCCAAGGCATACGAATTTTATCAGGCTGTCGACAAGCTGGAGCGGGAAACACCTGAAGCGAGCACTGAAAAACTATCCAAGATCGGCATTTCTTATGAGGAGGTGATGCAATTTATCCAGGCAGCTGAACCGACGGGGGATCTGCAAGCCATATTGGATCAAATGAAAGCACGTGGACTCGATGAATACATCAAAATTGACTACGGTGTGATTCGTGGATTGGCCTACTACACTGGTGTGGTGTTTGAAGCATTTGATCGGAAAGGGGAATTCCGCGCTATTGCCGGCGGTGGGCGATATGATCACCTGATTAAATTGATTTCGGGAGGAAAGGTGGATCAGCCTTCACTTGGGTTTGGTATGGGAGTGGTGCTCGCTGATATGTTGCGCGACAAGGGATTATTCCCCAAAGCGACACCTGCTGTGGATCTTTATTTCCAGATCAGTGATGAGAGTCTTCGGGAGGAATCCATCACCCTCATCCAGAAACTGAGAGACATGGGAATTGCGGTTGAATGGCCGCTTGTGCAGGCCGGAGGCAATAAACAATTCAAAGCAGCACTGGAACTGGGGGCGGGTCATGTGGCGCTTCTGACAGAAGCGGGTACAGTGGAACTCAAAAACCTGGCAACAAGAGAGAACGAACAGCTCTCTGCTGATGCATTCTTAGAGCGATTTCGAGCATGAAAACAGGCCGTTTTGCGCCAGAACAACTGAGGATTTCCTGTGAATGGATTTTTGGATAAGTATCTCTTGACGGTGCGCCACCAGTGATTAATCTCCCAGAAAGCCTGAACATGTAATGTTACATGATCGCAACACTGCGGTAGTGCGAGCGGGCTTGGGTTGTGTGTATTCAGGATAGATTTAAAGTAGTTAACAGTTTAATTTTCAGGAGATCATTATATGGCGAGCGGACGAGTAAAGTGGTTTGACAACAAAAAAGGATTCGGATTTATCGTGCAGGATGAATCTGGAGAGGACGTATTCGTGCACCATACAGCAATCAGTGGTGATGGATTCAAAACACTGAACGAAGGTGAAGTCGTCAACTTCGAACTCATTCAAGGCGACAAAGGTCTCAAGGCTCAAAATGTCCAACGTGGACTGATGATGTAAATCATTCCCAGAGAGCCCTATTTCTAGCCGCATTGAGGGCCTCCGACGAAAAACTATTTCATGTAACCGAACAGGATCTTTCCTCTCCTGTTCGGTCGCTTTACGTACACGTTCCTTTTTGCTCACATAAATGCGAATATTGCGCCTTCTATTCGGAACTCCTCCAACCGGATCGGATCAAACGTTACGTGGATGCACTTTGTGTTGAGCTTGGCCAGATTCATCAGCGTCTTCAGCCGCGGACTATTTTCTTTGGAGGAGGGACACCTTCCATTCTAACCCTTGCCCAGTGGGAACAGATCTGTTCCACCATCCATTCCTTTGGTTGGAATGAGATCAAGGAATGGACCGTTGAATGCAATCCGGCGACCGTTTCGATTGAAAAGGCGAAGTTGTTGCGTGACGCCGGGGTGAACCGTATTTCCATGGGAGTGCAATCACTGGATTCAAACCTGCTGGATCGACTGGGGCGTATTCATTCCAGAGATCAAGTGTTTCGATCCTATGAAATTCTTCGCAAGGCCGGTTTTGGCAACATCAATTTGGATTTGATGTTTGCCATCCCTTCACAGTCGATTGGCATGTGGAAAGCGACCCTGGACGAAATCTTTGCAATGGAATCAGATCATGTTTCCTGTTACGAAGTCATTTATGAAGAAGATACCGCCCTGTTCCATCAACTTCAGGCAGGGGAATTTGATGTGGACGAAGATCTGGCGGATGAAATGTACCAACTACTGGTAAAGAGAGCCGACGATGCCGGATTTGAGCAATACGAAATTGCCAATTTTGCGAAGCGACAAAAAGAAGATATCCATGCCGCATACCCCAACAGGGCAGCGCTTCACAATATCAACTATTGGGAAGGCGGGGATTACTATGGAGCGGGGCCGGCAGCGACGGAATTTATCGGTAACACCCGCAGGAAACACTGGTCGAATACTCAATTATATTGTGATCAGGTTGAGAAAGGGCTTCGGGGAATGGAAAGCGAAGAGCGTTTGAGTCATGAAGCCAAATGGGGTGAAGCGGCCGCCTTCGCCTTGAGGATGAACACGGGAATAGTTTTCTCCAGATTTCATGAGCAATTTGGATTCAATCCTCTTGAAAAATGGCGCACGGAAATGGAAACGATTCAGCAGCAAGGTTGGGGGGTGCTGAGTAACAACTCTTTTCGGCTGACAGACAAAGGGCTACGGTTTGCGGATAATGCCGGATCGGAATTTGTTTATATCAACGGGTGATGCTGGCATGACACTTGTTAGGAGATGAGATCATTTTACATTGATAGGTCTCGAATTGAGACATTGCGTCATGGAGATCTCTTGAGCGTGACTCATGTGTGTCATTTTGACGCTTTCAGATCTCGGCGCCAAAGCAGAGCAGATGGCGATCATGACAAAAATGTAACTTGAAATTGAATCCTGTATTCGTGAGAGAATCAGTAACAATTCTCATTTGAAGAAAAAGGCATGATTAAAGTAAGTAATCTTGTAAAGACCTTTGGTCCAAAAGTCGCGGTGAATCGCATCTCGTTCGAAGTCGAGCGGGGCGAGGTCCTCGGATTTCTGGGGCCCAATGGCGCGGGTAAATCGACTACCATGCGCATGATCACCGGTTTCATCCCCCTTACAGAAGGGAATATCACCGTTGGGGGACACAGCATCGTCGACAATCCTATTCCAGCTAAGCGCTTGATCGGCTATTTGCCGGAAAACGCGCCTGCTTATCCGGACATGACTGTCCGGGGTTTTCTGAGCTTCGCAGCGGAGATTCGAGGTTTGCGTGGCGCGGAGAAAAACAAGGCCATTGATCGAGTGGTTGAGCTATGTTTCCTGGAATCGGTGGTGCATCAAAGTGTGGATACCTTGTCAAAGGGATATCGCCACCGCACCTGCTTTGCCCAATCCATCATCCATGATCCCGACATCCTGATCCTGGACGAACCGACCGACGGGCTGGATCCCAATCAAAAGCATGAAGTGCGCGGCATCATCAAGCGTATGGGTGAGAAGAAGGCCATCATCTTTTCCACACACATTCTGGAGGAAGTGGAAGCAGTCTGTTCGCGCGCGATCATCATTGACCGAGGCAAAATTGTCGCCAACGGCACACCGGCCGAACTGAAAGGACGATCCAAATCAGCTGGCAGGGTGCGATTGAAACTTGGGGGACTTTCCGGTTCGGTCGCCAGGGAAAAATTAACCCAGTTGCCTTCCGTTGAACATGTCACGTTGCTCAACGACGACGCAACAGCCGCTACACTCGATGTGTCATCCAAATCGCCGAATGGTTCGCTGAATGCACAGATCGCGGATCTCGCACACCAGGAACAATGGCGGATCATCGAACTTTATACTCAGGAAGGGAAACTGGATGAAGTGTTCCGCACCATCACACTGCCTGACACCAAGATTAAAGAAGGGAGCGCAGCATGAACAATACATGGTCAAATATACAAACCGTCTGTAAACGAGAATTAACCGGATACTTCGCCTCGCCGGTTGCTTACGTTTTCATCGTGATCTTTTTGGTGCTGATAGGCTTCTTTACTTTCAGCGCCCAATTGGGGCAATTCTTCGAACGGCAAGAAGCCTCCTTGGCCGCATTCTTCACCTGGCATCCCTGGATCTATTTGTTCCTGGTGCCGGCCGTGGGAATGCGTCTCTGGTCGGAAGAACGCCGTCAGGGAACTCTGGAACTTTTATTCACCATGCCGGTGACTCCCTGGCAGGCCATCCTGGGAAAATTCCTGGCCTCCTGGGCATTTTTGATTCTGGCCTTGTTACTGACCTTTCCGATTATTTTTACGGTCAGCTACCTGGGTTCCCCGGATATCGGCCCCATCATCTGTGGATACGTCGGCAGCATTTTCCTGGCAGGAGGGTATCTTGCCGTCAGCAGCATGACTTCAGCGATCACTCGCAATCAGGTCATCAGCTTCATCCTGTCAGTGGTCATCTGCTTATTCCTGATTCTGGCAGGTTATCCACCGGTCACGGACATGCTGATTCAGTGGGCACCTTCATGGCTGGTGGATACGATTTCCGCATTCAGTGTCATGACTCACTTCTTCAGTTTTCAACGAGGCGTGCTCGATTCCCGGGATGTGATCTTTTTCCTGTCCCTGATCGGGTTTTGTCTTTTCACCACCAGTGTAATCCTGCGCAGTTTGCGCACCAATTAATGGAAAGGAACCATCGATTATGAACAAAAAACAAACCGATCTCTTCCTTTACTCTTCCGTCGGCATCATCGTCATGTTGGTGATGGTGGTATTGATCAATATCATTTCCGGGCACGTCAAAACACGTCTGGATCTCACCGCGGAAAGACTCTACACATTGTCCGAGGGAACCAAGCAGATCCTTGGCGAACTGGACACGGATGTTGAAATCAACTTCTATGCCACACGGGATGACAAGTTGATGCCCGTTCAATTCAAGAACTACATCAGTCACATCGAAGATTTGCTTGATGAGTATTCCCAGTATTCAAAAGGTCATCTCAAGATCACCAAGTTCAATCCCGAACCGGATTCGGATGCGGCAGACCGGGCCGCCATGGATGGTGTCACCGGACAAATGATCAGTCTGGGCGAATCCATCTATCTTGGCCTGGCCATCAAGATGCTCGACAAAAACGTGTCGATTCCATTCCTTGATCCCAGCAGGGAAAAACTTCTTGAGTATGATCTGACCCGTGCCATCACCCAGGTGACCACCGATGACAAGCCCGTTCTCGGCGTCATGAGCGCCTTGCCGGT
>JAQCFT010000193.1 GCA_027619545.1 Verrucomicrobiota bacterium
TGAGAGTTTTGTGGTGAAAACTTTCCCCATCGCAGGCCACAACGGGTAATCCCATAATCTGTCGCACCAATGAATGGTGATTGGCCATATCCTCAAGCCGGTCATAGTCGCAATCCAAAGACATTCGACACACACCCAAAACCAGAATTTGCCACAAATCCATTCCGGGGCGACCGGTGTGCTTCTTGTTTCCGATTACCTTTTGTTCCAGCAATTCGAAAACCTGTTCGTTGATTTCAGGTGTTGAAAAGATCCACTGCAGCCCAGCCAAAGTAGGAGGGAGCTCATCGCGACTTTTTAACGGGATGGAAACGAGTTCAATAGGTGTTTGACCCAAATTAAGCTGAGCTTCAAATCGCTTGCGCATGGGGCAAAACACTACCACTGCAGAGTGATTTTTAAGACGAATATTAGAGAGAAAATCTCATTTTTTCAACAATTTGAATGACAACGTTCCGGGATTCGTTCTCAGAAAACTTCGGAATCCCTTTGCAGACTTGATCATTCTAGTTTTCAGTCAGGCACTACGTAACCGCCAAAAATCCGCAATATTCACAATTGTTCAATGTGGGACATTTTTACTCTCACCCCTCAACATGAATGGCTTCCCTCTAAAGTTGACTTGGGGAACATTGAAGAAATTTTGGACTGAATCCAGCATGAAAACCCACCACCTAGGAAGAGGAAAAAGGGCCATCCAGAAGTCATGACTGACCCGAAAAAGACAAGGATTCTTCCAGCCAACGGTCAGCTCGAAGCACGGCCAAACGCTGTTTGTAGGCTCGCCTTTCTGAAATCCACTGCGCAAAATTAACCATCCATGGGCGTGGCAACAAGCTACTGAGAGCTGTCATCGGGTATGATTTTTCGCTTCCCTTGAGTGCTCTGACGATGATTTCATCCTCCATGGAAGCAAACATGCGAGCTGTTCCGGGATCGCCTTGACGTCCGCAGCGTCCGAATAATTGACGATCCACACGACCTGTTTCGTGAGGTTCGGTTGCGATCACATGCAGTCCTCCAAGAGCGGAAACATCCGGATCCAGCTTGATATCCGTCCCTCTACCAGCCATGTTTGTAGCCACCGTTATCCGGCCTTTTTCCCCCGCTCGAGCCACAATCATGGCTTCCTCAGAGAGTCGGGTCGCATTCAAAATCTGATATCTCAACCCTGCTTCATCAAGCATTTCACCAATCTTTTCACTGACATGCACGTTGCGTGTTCCGATCAAAATAGGGCGTCCCTGATGGTGGACAGCTTTGATTTCCTCCATGACCGCATGCCATTTGGAAGCCTCATCAGTCGTAATGACTCGTTGATGTTGCCTACGTATACAAGGTTTGTTCGAAGGCAGACACACCACCGGCAATTGGTAAATGCGCCACAATTCACGGGCTGATTCCCTGGCCGTACCTGTCATTCCGGACAATTTGGTGAAACATCGAAAAAATCTCTGAAAACTCATGCGGGCAACTGTTTCGCTGGGATCTGAGGGTTTGAGCCCCTCTTTCACCTCTATGGCCTGATGCAATCCCTGTCGCCAACTGCGTTGGGGCATTGGACGGCCGGTAAACTCGTCCACAATCACAACTTTCCCGTCCTGAACAATATATTGCTTCCCTTTCAGGAAAAACACCCGCCCCACCAGGGCTTGCCGCACCAATTCTTCACGTCGAGCCTCGCTTTTCCATATGCCGGGCCAATCATGAGAGAGCGATTCGATTTTCTGGCGACCGGCTTCGGTGAAATAAATCTCTTTGTAGGTGGACTGAACCGTGTAGTGGTCTCTCTCCGACAATTGACGCACGAGCGCGTCCGCGTGATAAATCGCTTTTTTCAGGGATTCGTTCGGTCTTGGACTGGATATAATGAGCGGAGTGACGGCCTCATCGATCAAGATACTATCAGCCTCATCGACCACAGCCATATGAATTCCCCTCAACACACCTCGCTGATTCCCCTGCATGCGGGATTGCGTCATTTGCTTCAGGATTCGACGTGATCGGGTGGCTGAGTCGCGATTTTTCATTTGATCCCGTAGTAAATCCGCCAAAAGCTCTCGACTGGTCGTGTAGGTCACATCGCAGCGATGAGCCTCACGACGTTCCTCTTCGGAAGCCCCTCCCACTACCTTTCCAACCCGAATACGACAAAACTCGTAAAACGGCTCCAACCAGCTGGCATCACGCGCAACCAGGTAGTCATTCACGGTCATCACATGAAAAGGCTTGCGGGTCCACCCGATCAGTACGGCAGCCAAACCGGCGGTCAATGTTTTGCCTTCACCGGTTGCCATTTCCACAAGATGACCGCGGTTCAGCGCAAGTGCGCCGGCCAACTGTACGACAAAAGCCTTTAATCCAACCGTCCGAAACGCAGCCTCTCGAACGGCTGCAAGAGCCTCTAATTCAGCATCATGCTTTGGTCTGCGGAGAAAAACAGAGCGAAATTCAAGTAAAGCCGCCCTCAGTTCATGGTCATTCATCACCTCAAACCTCGGAGCAAGCGCATCAACCGCCTCGGCATCTTGGAGCAATTGTCGCCCAATGGCCGAACGGCGCTGATATGCACCAATCCACCCATGCATGACCGAATCCAACCCCCGATACATGGGGCGTGGCTTTGGAACCTGATAAAACTGATCGGATGCCATGGTTGAGTGACCGAAATTCAACCGCAAGAAAACGGTTACAATTGATACCTTCGCTGGAGTAATTGTCTCAATCTCCTGATCCAACGCGGCAGGAGAGGCTCGGCTTTTAAGTCAAATCGAATCTTCCCGGATCGACCGTGCAGAAGATGAGCATCACCGGAACTTCCCAGTTTGGAGCGCACTTCAAAGAACGGCTCTGCGGTGGTGGCCCCCTGCTCGTCTTCCTGGGTTACCGGAATATCCCCTCCTCCACTCCAGCCAAGAGCACGTGAAGGCAATTGACGTTTTTCAACCGGAATGATGTCCATCGAGGTCACTTCAATTCCCGCCTCCGCCATACCAAAAAGTCGCACCTCTGAAGAACCGATTTCGTTGGCAAACAAACGATCCACATCATCCTGCAGCACCGGCGAAATAAACTCAAATCCACCGGGGTGAATCACTCGTCCAAGCGAACTCCCCCGCACCAGCCAACGCCCGATGACCTGCTCGACTTCCGGAGCCACCCAAATCCCGTCAATGGGTGATTTCATGATCAAATCTTCCTGCCGTTGCTTGAGGACCAGTATACGTTCTTCAATGGATTGACGTTGGAAGAGGAGAGGTTTCACATCCACACCGTCAAAACTCATGGCCTGCAACAACTGCATTTTAACTTCGGACAAGCGGGCCTCGGCCCGACGCATTTCGAGGCTCAGTTCCGGATTTGAAAGCCTCAGCAGAGGGGTTCCGGCCGTGACCTGAGCTCCGGGTTCTACCAGCACTTCCATTAAGGTGCCTTCTGTTTGGGAAACCAACTCGGCCCAGTTTTCTGCCGCTACCACACCCGATGCCCGAAAGTGATGAGGCAAAGGCACCAGCTGAAGGAAAATCAGCAGCACCCCGACAAAACCAAGCGTCACTCCGACGGCTCTGGAACGCACACGGTCCAGTTCGGGGCTGGTGAAGAGATAATAGATCCACTTACCCAGCGGTGCAACGATCCAGGAAAACAAACAAATCACAGCCATCACGACACCGATCAACAAAAACCGATCCGCTACAAACAGGAGGATTCCGGTGAAAACAATGATACGATAAATATGACTCAATATCCCAAAAGTAACCAAAATCGTCTTTTCGGACTTCTTGTCGGTAGGGCTTTTCGAAGTTGCCACACCATATGCATGGCGTTTGACCACGTGTTTCAGCTGTCCTGCCGAATGCTGATGCAAATTGGGATAATTCAGCAAATCACAGAGAATGTAATAACCGTCAAAACGAAGCAACGGATTCAAATTGAACAACAATGTGGAGACCGAGGCGATAAACATCATGTTGTAGGCCAGGTTGTGCACCAGTCCGGCCCCGGTGTTGGCCCAGACAAAAGTCGCCAAAGCGGCCACAAACACTTCAACAATCATCCCCGCCAATCCAACCAAAGCCCTTTTCCACCGACTGCTGAATCCCCAGCTGGAAGTCGCATCCACGTAAGGTATGGGGGTGAAAATCATGAGCATCACACCCATCACATGGACTTCACCTCCGAACTTTCGACAAAAGAAGGCATGACCAAATTCATGGAGCGTCTTCAAAATGACCAGGCCAGCATAAAGCCAAACAAGGTTGCCGGGAGCCAACAGGGCCTGAGATTCGTCCTTGAGCGCCGGAAAATAATCCAGCACAACTTTCAACGCTCCCCCTACCGTCAACAGCCAGATCAAAAACCCAAAGGGACTGATCAAAGGTCCGACGATGGGAAGCATCCGCTTCAAGAAGCGATCCGGATCCAGAAGCGGAAATCGAATAAACATCAGGTTGAGAAACTTGGATCGGATCTCACGCTGCCGGCGCTGTTGGAAACGACGGAACAATTCCGCGCTGTCCTCCGGATTCTCATAGTGCAGCAAACCCACCTGGTACAACTGTGCCAGCAAGCGAATGACCGCATCCTGACCTGGAGCTTCATCCGGATTGGTTTCCAGAGACTCTTCCCACACCTGCTCCACCGTCTTGTCGGGACGCAAGCGGGCGATGAATTCGTAGGCCTGGGGGCGCAGCCGGAAGTACTGGTTGCTCACCGGATTCTCCAGCACATACCAACGCTCGCCCCGGTAATACTGACGACGCACCCTCACGCTCGAACGCAGATAAATGCGTTGATTCGCGACGCGATGCCAGGATTCGCTGAATGTCTGCTGATTATCCGCCATGATTTACCACCAGAAAAACATTCTCAGGAAATCCACCGTGCGATGGGTGAATATGTAGAACAAGCTACGCTTTCCTGCATTGAGTTTTGCCACTCCGCTCATACCTGGACGGAACCAGGATTCCGGGTTTTCAAGAAAGGCCGTACGGATCAGAAAAACATTCTCGCTGGTTTTGGTGACCGCCGAAGGCTCCACCCGGTCGATTGAAATCGGAAATTTCTCCTTGGGCTGACTGACAAATGCAATCTCTCCGTCGACCGCCCCCAGCACATCATCGATATCGCGTTCATTGGCTTCGGCTTCCACATAGAGACGATCAATGCGGGCAATGCGAAAGAGCACTTCGCCTTCCCGAACCGGAGCGCCAAGCCGCTCCTTCAAATCACCTTCCACCATGATACCGTCTATCGGCGACTTCAAGGTGGCCTGACTGATTCGCCACTGAACCAGTTCCAGCCTGGCCTGGTTCTGCTCCACGAGAGCTTCCGAAATCCGCATATCCGCCAGTTGGCGGGCGGCTCGGGCTTTTTCAGCCTCACGCTTGAAACGGTTCAAGTCGGCGATGATGGAGGACTGCTCCAACTCCAGATCATCCGTATCCAGTTTCAGAAGGGCATCCCCCTGATTCACCGGGTCTCCGGCTTCTTTGAAAACTTCCTCGATATAACTGTCAAAGGGAACGGATTGATAAAAAACCTCGTCGCTCTTCAGGATGAAATTAGCTTCCACACGGTATGGCACCCGAATCAAAATCATCGCCAGGAGACCGAGAAGAATCAAAATACCGATCAATTTGGAAAGGGTATGCTCCGGCCCGAAAAACTTGGCTCCGAAATCCCGAATTCCATCCTTCATCCGTGCGCCAAACCAACGGTCCTTGTATTTCAGATCCTGCAAACGATAGCTCAACAGGTCGCAAGGCAATTGAATCTGTTGGACCTCGGTTTCTGCAAATGTGCCAGCCATGCGCTCCAAAGTGATCACCCCGACCACATCATCCCCTTTGTGCAAGGGAATGGAACAAATGTGTTTGAGATCCTCGGATTTCTGGTACTGAGCATGATCTCTGGTCAACGGTCCTCCATCCTGTTCGGAGGGAAACACAATGATCTCATTCTGGTCCAGCGCTTCTTCCATGGCGGCTTCCAACAATCGGATGGCTTCCATCTTTCGATCGAAACGCTCTGTATGACTCATTGCCTGCAAGCGAATACCATCACCTTCCACCCAACCAAGGCTCACCCGTTCACATTGGTGTTTGCCAGCCATGGCGTTGCAGAATGCAATCGCAGAAGAGAGAAAAGCCTGTTCGGGAGAAACCTGCGCAACCAGATCCAAAACGCTCGCAATCTTTTGAACGTCGTCCCGGGCACGGGATGCAGACTGGCGAAGAAGCAGTTGGTTGGGCAATTCGGCCACCAACAACTGTCGCAGCAGCGTATCCCTTGCCTTGGATTCATTGCTACCCTCCAAAAGACTCACCACCACAAAAGTGTCCCGACTCGCTTTGAGCGGAAGGGAAATGGCCAGAGTAAACTCGGTTGCTCCAGGGGCGTCCGCATCTGCGGAGAGTGGGCGACACACAACGCCCTCTTTTGTGCAATAATCTGCGGCACCAGGAACTTGGCCGCGGAAAAGGGCCTTGTGCTGGTTGTTGACCTCCGAAGCTTCCCACTGCGAAAGGCGCTTCCAATTCCCATCACCAGTGGTGGATTTGACCGCCACCATCACTACAGAAGCATGGGAAATGCGACCGATTAAACCCGCATAACGCTTCCAAAACTCCACCAGATTGCCCTGCCAGTTGGCGAGTGCTTCCAGTTCCTTCGGTATGCGCTCGAAGAAATCCCCTTCGGGCATGGGTGCCCCGGAATTGACTTGATCCTCGTCTGCCACAGAAAACCTTCCTTAATTGATTTGAACCAAGGCCATCACACCCGGTCTGATTTGTCGTTCCGGATTGTCGATGACGACTTTGATACGTAACAACCCACTGGCTGCATCCACTACGGGGGAGATAAAAGTGATCTCACCCGTGACGACTTTATCGAGGTCCTTAAAGGCTCCCTTGATGGGGAGTTTCTGTCCCTTCTGCAAGTGACCGGCAACATCAAACGGCAAATTGCACACGAACAGAATGCGACTCGTATCCACCAGGCGAATCAAAGGATTCCCAACCTTGGTCCCTTCCCCGACTTCGTGCTCGAGGAAATCCGCAATCACACCGGAAAACGGGGCAATGACCTGTCTGTCCTTCAGCCTTGCCTGAGCCAGCTCAAAATCCGCTTTGGCAATCAGGTAATTACCCTCCGCCGTTTCCAACCGTTCAGCACTGACTGAACTGGTTTTTTCAGTGAGCTGTTTGAGACGGGCCCATTCCTTCTCGGAAAGATTCATCGCAACCTTTCGACGCTCGACATCCAGGCGCTCAATTTCAGTGGAAAGCTCCACAATCACCTGACCTTTATCAACTGCATCGCCTTCGTCGAAATAACGGCCGCCAATGACGCCATCATTCGGTGCACCCAAGGTGGAATCCAGAACCGGGTGGGTAATTCCCTCAAACCATCCATCCGTTTGAGCCTGTGTGTAAATGCAACTTGCAACCATCAACCAAGCGCCCAAAAGGATGCATGGATGCATGGTTTGCGTGAATGTCCTGCAGTTTTTCATGTCAAAAATAGTCGAATACAATTGGAGCAATCCCATTTCACCTTGGATTAAGCATGCACCCGGCAATCAAGGTTCCTTCGTGGTGGCGCCCAGACGATAATAACGGCTCAGGTTCATGCGGTATTTCTGGAACGTGGCGGCATCGATGCCGCTGGCCTCCACCAGAGATCGTGTCTGCTCCGCCAACAATTCCCGACTCAATTCCACATTACGCTCCTTAAGGACCGTTCCGGACAAAATCTGCAGCTGAAGCACTGCGCGACGGAACAGCACCTTGGCCATCAGGGATTGGATTTTAGCTTCCAACAGATCTTCTTCCGTTTCCAACACCTGCTGATTATCCACCGTCCCCACTTCCAAGCGTTCAAGCTGGGTCTTCAACAAATTGTCGTAAAAGCCGACCACTTTGTCATGGTTGCCCACACTGGAATGGGTGCTTTTCAAATTGTGCAGGGCAGCCTTGATGCCGTTGGACAATTCGGTTTCCATGGATTTCAACCCCAACTCGGCCTGCTGGACTTCCAACTTAACCGCTTTCAACTCATTCTTGACCCGGCCCCCGCCATCGAGCGGGACACGTAATTCCACACCAACCGACCAGGTAACAAAATCACTATTGCTCACGTCGTCGAAGGAATTCCCCGCCGAGTCACCCAGACCGTTGTAACCATAATCACCCGTGAGATTTAAATCAGGTAGACGTTGATTTTTCGCATACTTGAGCCTTACTCGTTGTTTGATGATTTCCCTCTGTTGAGCAAGCAGATCGGGATTCCATTTGTCGGCCTCATACCGGGCGGCAACAAATGAATAATTTTCAATGTCACTCAACGTGGGACTGTCCACAGAAACCACTCTCTGGTCACTGTTCTCCTGATCATTGGCACTCAGGCTAAGCAATCGGTTCATGTTTTCGATCACCGCCTGCTCAGCGTCCAACAACTGCGCCTGCCGTTGAGCCAGAGCCGATTCCACCTCCAACACATCGAGAGGTGATGCTGATCCGACATTTTGTTTGACCTTGGTGTCATCCAACAAATTTTGAGTGACGGACACACTTTCCGAGAGAAACTGAACCCGCTGCTGTGCGTAATATAGATCCCAATAAAGCGTTTCCGCCTGGGTGATCACACGCATGAGTTCGCGGCGATACCCCTGAAAGGCAATGTGCGAATCCTGAGCGGCTATCCGTAAAGGTGTCATCTCAGCACCCCACGCATTTTTCAGCAAGGGTTGGACCAGAGAAAGCCCGGTGAAGGTCACGAATTCAGCGCCAGGAGGTCGTGTCGTGCCAAATATGGAAGAAGATCCTTGCAGATTGTTCTTCAAACGACTGACCGAATACCCCAGCCGCACACGTCCGCCGCCAGGAATAAGAGATTCGATGCCACTGGAATACAGGTGGCTTTGCTGATCAAATTCCGCCAAACCGGACAACTGCCGTTCTTGCTGAACCGTATTGGGACGGTCCAAATCCTGATATTGTCCATTGAGAACCAGCTCGGGATTGTAAAGCGTGCGTTCGGCATCCAGTCGGCGAAGGCCCACTTCGGTCTGCAAAACAGAAATCTGGATCCGATCGTTCTGATCCAACACACGTTGCAGGTAATCCTCCAAAGTGAGTTCCACAACCGGCTCCGAAGATTCAGCGGCATGCAAGCCAAGGGCAACCCCCATACAAGTCACAGCCAAAAACCTAGCTACTCCACATATTTTCCGACCACCGACACGCTGCACGGTCTCCTCTTCCATAAAGGCTTTCATAGATTGGTATTCAGTTAGTTAAGGGAATCAATCGCGCTTCGGATGGCTCTCTCCCCCTGAATAATTACTCCTGACGCGCATGAACTCATATTACGAATTGCCCTCCTCCGCAAAGGGTAATCACTGAATTCAAGAGGCGAACTTTAGTG
>JAQCFT010000194.1 GCA_027619545.1 Verrucomicrobiota bacterium
GGGGCGAAATGTTTCCAGATAGCCTCTACGTTCGTTATAGAACAAAGCGCGATGGAGTCCCAACTGACTGGCTTTTGTATTGTCGATAAGTGCTGCCGAGTCATTGGCGCTCATTTGGAACAATACGCGCATTTCAAACTCGGAAAGGGCCTTTCGATTCAGATACCTTTGGGCACTATTGTAGGAATCAACCGTCACAATGGCATGAATTCCAACCCCGGGTCCCTCACTGATCATGCGTTCAAACACGTTGCCGGGTTGTTTGCTCCCCTCCTCATTGCTTGCGCCAAAACTGAATTCATCTTCCGGCTTCAGTTTCTTGAAAAACTGCAGGCCTGTGACCAGAACGAATATCGCTTTTTCAGGTTCTCCCGTTTCTTTACCACCTGGCTCCAATTTGGAATCAAGATACTCCATCATGTCTTCCAAGCTCTCATCTCTCAGAGTGCGCACGGTCTGAGGCAACAGTGATGCGACCTGATCCAACAATTCGCGGTGAGAGGAATGGTCCGGCAGCGCATCCAGCACCAGAAATTCAACCAGTCCTTCGGAATACTGGGCAGCCAGGGAGATGAGGCTGGAGATCACCATGGAAAACGCCATCTCATCATTCTGCCCTAGAATTAACAGGTGTCCCCCATTCTGTTGTCCAAAGGTAGCACAGGTAGGTCCTTTGATCGCGTTCGGGGCCCCCAGCCAGGCACGTGGCGCACCCGCTACTTTAACGGTTCCGGAAGATAAAGCTTCGGCAAGTTCAACATTTTCCCTGATGTCGGCAGGAGCATTTCCTTCAAACACCACCAACTCCCTCTGCTTCACCGAGCGCTCAGCGGCCAACTGACTCACCCGGTTCAGAAATGTTTCGCGTTCGGCATCTGACAACCAGACGGTCTGAAACGGACTGTTCCCTTCAACCGCGCCACTGCTGTCGTTGTAAACACCTTCCCCTGGTCTGGACAATAAACGCGGTGCCGCGTTGGATTCATCCATGATGAGGTAAGCGTCCGCCTCGTCACATTGCAGTGCAATCCTAACTGCCATCTGGGCAAAGGTCGTTCGCGCAAGCGTATAAGCTCCTCCCAATGTCTGTGAGCCTAAAATCACATGAATCCCAAAAGCGCGACCTTGCCGAACGATCCGGTCCAGCAGGACAGCGGCGTTTTGTGCCACACGATCATCTTCGACGAAATACTCCTGAAACTCGTCAATCATCAAAAGTGTCCGGGGAAGCGTCTCGCCTTCGGATGCTTGCAGGTATCCATTCAAATCCTGAACCCCTTTCTGACGGAAAAGGTCTCCACGACGGCGCAGTTCCTGATCAACCCGTTCCAACACGCTCAATCCGAATTCGCGATCACTTTCAATCGCAACAACCCTGGCATGTGGCAGCCGGTGTGTGGCGTAACACTTGAATTCGACGCCTTTCTTGAAATCAATCAGATAAAATTCGACCTGATCCGGCGAACACCAAAGCGCCAGATTGGATACGATCACATGAAACAAAGTCGACTTCCCTGAACCAGTCTTACCCGCAATCAGAGCGTGTTGCTGGGTTCCCTTACCCAAAGTCAGATACTGCCATTTCGACGCCCCGGTACGACCAATGGGTACACGCAGCACGGCATCCGTGTGAAGAGACCAAACCTCTTCCGCCTTGGGTGCAATCTGAGAGAACGGTACTTCCACCCTGTTGGAATCCACACTGGCTCGACCGATCTGATGAATCATAGCAATGGCCTGCCGGGGTTCCGGCTGCCGGTACCAATGCCATGTGGCTCCAGCCCACTGAACGCTGCCGGGGCGACATCCTCCGTCCTGCGCGCGCATCCAAACACAGTGTTTTCGCAAATCATCCAGAGCCGCATCGTCCGGCATCGCCTGACGTTGATCCCGATGCAACCAGACAAACACACCGCAACGCGCTCCGCTGACGATGATGCTTTGCAAACGTCGCAACGCCGTTTCGCTGAATCCAACCGGAAAGTCCGAAATAACGAGAACTTGATACTTCTCGGCAATGTTGCCTGCGACCCGGTTGTAATCCGCAAGGGATGGGTATTCATTGCGCAGGTACATCTGGGTCACTTTTTCCATGTGCTCGGTCAGATCCCGCAGGCATTGCTCGATTTGATTCGACTGGGTCCAAATCCGGCGATGAATCAACTGCTCATCATGGTCGGCAAGATGCATCAAGCCGGCAAAATTCTTACCCAACCCAACCGGATCGATCAGCGTGAACTGCAAACGTCCCACTGGCGAACTCATCAACAGACGCAGCGCCATGCCATTGAGCGCATCAACGATTTCCTGTGGGGCAGATCCCTCTGATTCAAACAGAATAGACTCCCCATCCGGCAACCTGAATACCAGGGGAACCCGAAGAGATTCATCCCCAAAGCTCATTTTTTCATCTGCAGGAGGCGATGAAAGGAACTGTTTCAGATCCACGGCTAACTCGGCAAAACCGCCGGCGGAATCTCCTTTGGAAGGAACTTCCCATTCATTAGAAAAAGCCGCATCAAATCTGGAATTCATTTCCAAAGACTGACTGTGACTGCCCTTAAGTTGCGCCAACCATTCGAACACCTCCCCATTCCATTGTTCCACGAGAACAGCCATGTCATGGGAAAAACGGTCGTTCACTGCCGATTCCATCGAACTCTGCTCATCCTCCATTGTGTCGGGATTGCCGTTGTTTCCATGCTCTCCGACGGTTGTCCCCTGCTTATGATCACTGTCCAGGCGGTTCAGGGCGGCTTGGAGCATGTTCTCATGACGTAACTCCAATCGCTCTTTCCGATGTTGCAATTGACCGAGCCCGGATTCGAGCTTTTCTGATGCAGAGGCATCAGCGGTCTGGAACGCTTTTTCAAGACCTGCTTCGATTTCTTTCAGGACCTGATCTATACTCGCCACCCCCTGGTCCCGACTTCGATCTGCCCCTTGTTGACACCGGCTGACACATTGAGAGGAGAGAGCATACTGTTCCAAAATGGACTTCACTCGCCCTCGAGCCAGCATGTAACCCCCGGCATAAGCAGCCAACACAAGAGCAGCCAGCACCCCGGTATAGAGAATGAACTGCTCCTTCGCGATTCCGAGTGTGTCCGGCACCTGCGGCACCAATAGCCCAAGCGCGCCCAACACGCCGATAAAAACCAACAAAACCCAAACCGGAACCATGGAGAAGCACTGCGCCAATGCTGTTGGAATTGAAAAACGAAGCTGCGCCTCAAGGTCTGTCAACTGCGAACGCAAGGTTTGCAGTTGCGCATATTCATCCTCTGTGGAGGGTTCCTGAGCAGCAGGGGCCAGTTCCCTTTGAAGCCAACTACGAAAAGATCGATACCCGCGAAACACCTTCCATGTGAGACCCTGAATGCCTTCCAGCCGCTGAATTTCTAAGGATAAATCAGAAACGTAAGATTTCCATGTCTGATCCATGGCAAGGCTATTGGCATCGTGATCACGCTGGGCCTGGAGCAAGTCCTTTTGATTTTCGTATTGCTGCTGGCTCCGGGCATGCTCCGCTGCGTCATGAAGCGCCTTGCTAGTGTTCTCAATGGCTTGCTTGATTCGAAGCCTGCGGGATGCGAACCTGGTTTCAATGCGCTCGCGTTCGGCATTCAATGCTTCCTGCGCCAAGGCTGCTTGTGCATCAGCCTGTTTCCGGACATGAGCTTTTTGCGATTCGAATTTTCGCCGAATAGCCGCCAAATCCCGATCACGCGACTCGATCAATGCCTTCTCCCGCAAACCGAGTTCCTCGACCGTATGTCGAAGTTGTTCGAGTAAGGAAAGGGTGTTTCCCGCTGTGAGCATTTTATTCACAATCTTTCCTCACTTTCTTCAAAAGGACATTCAGCTTTTCCATGCCATGAATGGCACGATTGACGCTCGGCTCCAATTCCTTCAAGTAGGTCTGTTCAAAAGATGCGGCCTTTTCATCTTTCCATACCGTGCGGGCCGATTCCCATGACCGCAGCAGGTCCTTGGTCAGGGCCAACAACTGATTTCTCTCCGACGAACTCATCCATTCCCCTTCTGTTTGATGTCCTTTTCCAAAGCATGTTTCCCGGGCGATTCGACCATTGGGTCTTCGGATTCAGGCCGATTTTCCTCATGAACTGAAAACTGAGTTTGACGGGGTGAAAGATATTCACTCAAAACAGCCCCCAAACGATCCAGGTGGGCCGTACCCTTTTGCAAATCCTGTTCCAGAACGGTGCGCAGTCTTTCCACATCACGTCCGTGCGGTTCCACTTCACTTTGATAGCGCCGGCACCACACCTTGACGCAGCGCAGCTTTTCCTCGGCTTCACGAAACGCCTTTCTGGCACGTTGAACAGTCACTTGTTGAATATCACTTGATGCCCGCAACTGGGAAAGCTTTGCGGAAAAAGCGGCATGTTGTGCCTCTTCCAAAGCACGGTGCCGAACCCGCACCTGATGTTCCCAATAAGGTTTCTGGTGATCCTCCAGCCATGCCCGGGTTCTTTTCATGTCAGAGCCGACCTCGTCAATCACATGCGTGGCCTTCTCAACATATTGAATCAACCGCAAACGAAACGCTTCCAGCGCATCCACCGAACGTATCTGAGCTCTGTCGGCCATGACTATCGTTGATCGAGGTAGTCCTCGATTCGCTGAGCTTTGCGCAGGAGGAAGGGAGTGTGTTGACTGGAAACTTCCGCAAACTTTTTCAAAGTCCGCATCGTCTGACTGAATTCCTCAGCGAAACGCTGCTGTTCCTGATCCTGCCAGGTATCGCCCAAGGCCTTGAATCGCGCTTCCAACAGCGCCATCCCCTGTTGAAGACCGGCATTGAACTGCTTCAATTCCTTGGCAAAACGCCGCACTTCCTCCGGATCCATGATTGCCCGTGACATCAGTTTTTCCTTTCTTCCTTGATCGTAAGTCTCATTTCACCTGCCAGTATACAAGCAGATATCAGGCCAGTGCAGTAAAAACACTCCAATCTCCTGATAAATTAAAACTCAGGAACTCTGTAACAAATAAGACTCCCGAAACTGTATAACCTGGAAAAAGGATCCGTCATGAAACCCGACTCGATTCAGTTCATTCATTTCCTTTCGCTAATCACTGTCCTGTCCTGCATGTTTTGGATCACACGATGATCACGTGGTTCTGGGCGAACCACTCATCGGAAGGATCACCGTGGATGAGGCAGCCCTGAAAGGAGCCAAATGGCAATGGAACGGTGTGACGCATGTGTTTATCTTATCATGCGGTAACAATTAAAAGTGCCCCCCCACAAACAAGTCGCTGCTTGAAGAAGGCAGCTTCATGCCTAACCGCATCCGTCAGTCTTTTGGTTTTTCCCAACGCCAAACTAATCCATCATCGGGATCCATCACTTCTCCGGTTTTTCTAAACCCACATTTGGTCAGGACCCTGGTGGAAGCATTCTCTTCAGGCAATGTGTGGGCGCAAACCCGACGCACTTCTGCATGGCTGCATGCATAATCCACCAGGCCTGTCGCCGCTTCGGTGGCGTATCCTTTCCCCTGGTAATCAGGATCAATTCCGTAAGCGATCTCCACCACCCCCTCCGCATTGGGAGGCGCCTTGAACCCGCAGTTCCCAACTAAGACATCGGCCTCTCTCAGTCGAATGGTGAATCCGTGCAACCACGGGTCGGGTTCGGTGGCTGCCTGTATCCGGGCCAGCCAATCAGGAGCTAATTGCACCTTCTCCTCGGACGACATCCCGTCAATCATGGCGCGCAATTCGTCAGGAGTTTTTGGTACAAGGTTTAAATGAGGTGTTTCAATCATGATGCTGGCATCCTGCCAATCCCGTTTAATCTGTCTATTAAAAACATCCCCTATCCAGTCAACACCCCTGCGGTAAGGGAGCTCTGAGCAGATAACATAGACATTCCACCCGAAGAGCCTCATGCTGTCCGCGAAATGAAGACCAAGTGAGAAAATGAAACCCAGAGTCAAACTATCCGAGTCGGTGTTGGAGAATGGAGATATCATGTCCCTGTATGAACATGATGGCAGTTTTGGTATTTGCCTGAATGGACAGGAGTTGATGAACACCCGAGCGACTTACTCGGAGTTGATGCTTGGTTCCCTGGGAGTGGAAAGCCTGGAGAAAGACTCACCCAATCGTGTGCTGATAGGGGGTCTGGGTTTGGGATACACCTTGAAAAGTGTTCTGGAAGAAACAGGCGAATCCACCCATGTCGAAGTCGCCGAACTGTTACCTGACGTGATTGAATGGAATCGTACGCACCTGAAATCGGTCAATGGAGTTCTTCTGGAAGACTCACGCGTAAAAATCTGCAACAAGGATGTTCAGGAAATCATTCAAGAAGCAGAACCGGCATCTTACGACGCCATCATGCTGGACATCGACAACGGTCCCGTCGCCATGGTTCAGTCGGGTAATCGGTCCCTGTATTCACGAAAAGGCATCCATGCCCTATTGAATGCTCTGAAAACCACCGGACGCCTGGCGGTCTGGTCGGCGAGCATAGATGCAAAATTCGAGCAACACGTTAAGAAAAACCGCGCCCACATAGAAATGCACCGCGTCAAAGCCAGCCACCAGGCCAAACGAGCGAGCTATGTGATCTACATTATCCAGAAAACCAAATAGAACCTCTTTTCACAGCGTGGTCCCGGAGCCGCATTCGCTGACCGCAGCGGAAATGAACCCGGCACCCCGAAACACTCCGCGAACAAAGGTAGGAAGCAGGCTTCCCTAAAAGGAGTCCTGATACCTTGACAAGGCGCCCAGAACCGTGGCGGTTGTGAACACCTTTTGGCAGTCAGAGTAGACGGTTCCACTGTCGATGGACGTATGAGGGGATGCAACATGCGGATGTGTCAATCGGAGAAAAGCTCCCGATTCCCATGCCCCGTTCGCAAGCTGGGAACGAAGCAGTTCATGTATCCAATCTTTGCATGGCGATGTCCTTCCCAAGCTCATCCAGCACTGAACAAGCAACGCAATTTCAAAATCGGTCGTGGGAGAATACGATACCAAAGATTTCTCCAGCTCTCTTCTGCGAGGCACTTCCTGTAACGGATCAAGACATTCCAATACGACCCAGGTCGCATAGAGTGGTGTCAACCACCAATAAGAATCCCACATTCCATTTTCGTTTTGAATCCGGCGCAGGTATTTTACGGATTTTTCCCAAGAGGACGCTGAAACACGCCTTACCAACGCTCCGGCCAACCCTGTCACATCAGGGGAAGCTCCGTTCCAGGCATCCTCGCCCCCGGGATTCGAAAGGTAGGTAGAAAATCCCCCCTCTTTGTTTTGAAATCTGGCAAGTAAAGGCAACCACTGCGCATCCGGCATATGAATCCCCCATCTTGTCAGAGCATGAAGCGCCAACGTTGTGGAATCCGCATCAGATGGTGTGGCCCCATGATATCCCCATCCGCCACCAGCATGTTGACGTTCCCGCAGCCATTGCGCAACTGCCGGCATCCAGGATGTTTGAAGTTTACAGGAATGGGAGAGAAACCTCCCGGCCACCATCAGGGTGTAGGCCGTCACCCATTCGTCTGAGACACCCACCGGTAAGTTGAAATCGACCCAATGATCATCTTTCAGCCTGGTGTTTAAGAAGTCCATCGCTCGACGAATTGCTCCTGCTTTCTTTGGTTTCCGGATGGAGGGGGCACCCGCATCCTGCATGGCAAGATCGGGTTCAACATAAATATTCATGTGACATGAACCATCCGCTTCCAATCCGACTCCGACAAAGCGATGAAGACAATCTGGCTGGCGCAAGGCGGTCTTCGAAATCAAAACCTTCACATCCCTTCGATATCCGGAGGCATCAAGACCTATTCGATCAGCAAGTTGCCCCACGCATGCCTGAGCAGCGGTTTCATCCAGTGAAAGGAATCGGGTGAAATTCAAATCCGACTTGAGTGTGACATTTGTGTCATTTGCCGGAAATTCCAGGGAAACATGGATGCTCTGTTCAGGATAGTATGAATGATCAAGCAAGGGAAACGTGTCCAAGAGGGAGGAGATTGCAAAAGCATTCTGCGAAGCATCTACAGTCTGATACCATCGAGCCAGCCATGAGCGCGTAACACGACCGGATCGAAAATAGACCTTCACCCGTCCAACGGGTTTACCGGGTATCAAATCAAAAGCCATCCCAACCGGCCATGAATGCGGGGATACACTGCTCGAGAGATCGCAGAGTTGTTGCAATCCGTTTTTGCGGCCCAGATGTAAAAGAACGTTTCCGATCCTGCGCCAACGATCCGTGGCGGCCCCTTCGTTCAGATTGAAATAAACCTTCGTGGCAAAGCCATGATCCCCCGCCACCACACCAAACCAAATGGCACTTCGCCAGTGAGATGGCCAGTTGTCTGCTTCGGGCAGGATATACGTTTCGACAAGTCGACGAATGATCGGAAGCGCGGCCCCCTTATCATCGCCAAAGATATGATCCAACACCTGCCAGGAATGTTGGTAACGATCCCAACAAGAACTTCCGGGTTCACCCGATTCGCAGACGAAAGCGACCGTGAAAGCGATCATCCCCAATACGACTTAGCCATTGAAAAGGAAGCCCGTTGGCATTGATCTGCGAAAGCCCCTCATACCGGGCGGAAACAGGCTGTTTCAAGGATTTGCCGCAAAATTGCTCAAACAGCCACATCGTCCGTTCGGTCGCCCCGGTGGACATCAAGCGGACCTCACACCACTGACGAAGTGTGTTCAGGATAACCGCATGCAGATCACGGGTGGATCCGCATGCGGTAGAACCTGACCATCCCGGGGGATCAAGCGCCTTCTTCAATAATGTTGATCGAACCATCTGTCCCTTTGGTTCCGTTGGAGGAAGATTCACCATTTGCCCCAGGATTTCCCTGGGCTCCATCGTTGCGTCCGGTACCACGTTCCCCACGGTCACCTCCCTGCCCTGGATTGCCAGCAAGCCCACCGGCGCCACCCTCGGAATTGGCGTTCAAAGTGCCTGTGGTAATCGATTGGGCCACGACGGTGATGTTGCCGCCTTTGCCTCCGTTCCCCCCACGTCCGGCATCTCCACCTTTGCCTCCGTTGCCCCCGTCACCGCCGTTGCCGCGATCTTCGCACCCCGATCCACTGCCGCCGTTCCCACCGTTTCCACCCTTGCCTCCTTTGCCTCCATCACCACCGTTGCCACCTTTTCCACCTCGGGTGTCGATGTCAACGCCGGCAATAAAGTCTTCCACTTCGATCAGCACATTGCTGCCATTTGTACCATCCTGACCGTCAATCCCCTTCGATCCGCTGGTACCGTTGCCGCCGTCCTTGCCGTGACCGGCAGGATCATCTCCATTCCAATGACATTCGGCATTCTTGCCATTAGCTCCATCCGGCCCCGCCGATCCTGCAGCCCCTATGGT
>JAQCFT010000195.1 GCA_027619545.1 Verrucomicrobiota bacterium
CCTTCACGCCAGAGAGCTTTTTCCGCTTCGGTTCTCTTTTCGCCTTTGACCGTCTGCGCAAAAGCGATCAGACGTTCCGTGGCATCGGGGCGTCGGTTCAGCAGGACGTCTTCCACCTGCTCCAGCAGATCTTTGGGGATGTCTGCATAAACGCCCAGCTGACCAGCGTTGACGATTCCCATGTCCAGTCCGGCCTGTACTCCGTGGTATAGAAAGGCAGTGTGCATCGCCTCGCGCACGGGATTGTTTCCTCTGAACGAAAAGGACACGTTGCTGATACCGCCGCTGACTTTGGCCCCGGGCAGGTTTTGCTTGATCCACCGGGTTGCTTCGATGAAGGCCACGGCGTAGTCATTGTGTTCTTCCATGCCGGTGGCCACGGTCAGGACATTGGGGTCGAAAATGATGTCTCCGGGAGGAAACCCGACACGTTCGGTCAGGAGCTTGTAGGACCTTTCGCAGACTTCGATTTTACGTTCATACGAATCCGCCTGGCCCGTTTCGTCAAAAGCCATGACCACAACCGCTGCCCCGTAGCGTCGGATCATGCGGGCTTGTTTCAGAAAGTGAGCTTCGCCTTCCTTGAGGCTGATGGAATTGACCACGCCTTTGCCTTGAACGCATTGAAGTCCCACTTCAAGCACCGACCACTTGGAACTGTCGATCATGATGGGCACGCGGGCAATGTCCGATTCAGCGGCGATCAGGTTGAGGAAGGTCTTCATGGCTTCCTCGGAGTCCAGCATTCCCTCATCCATATTGATGTCGATGATGGTGGCTCCGTTTTCGACCTGCTGGCGGGCGACCGACAGTGCCTCTTCAAATTTGCTGTCTCGAATCAATTGCGCAAAGCGCGGAGAGCCGGCTACATTGGTGCGTTCACCGATGTTAACGAAATTGGAGGCGGGCGTGACCGTCAAAGCATCCAGTCCGCTCAGGCGCATTTGAGGTTCGATTTCGGGAATGGTGCGTGGAGTTACCGGTTCGATGGCTTCGCGGAGTGCTTTGATGTGATCCGGTGTCGTGCCGCAGCATCCTCCAACCAGATTCAACCAGCCTTCGTCGGCCCATTCCTTGATTTTGGGAGCAAAAGTCTCCGGGGTTTCCGGAAATCCGGTCGGGAGAAGGGGGTCGGGGAGACCTGCGTTGGGATACACGCTCACCGGGATGGGAGCGAGTCCGGCGAGTTCCTCGATGAGTGGGCGCATTTCCTTCGGGCCCAAGGCGCAATTCATGCCCACACTCAGGAGTGGGACATGACTGATGGAGTTCCAAAAGGCTTCGACGGTCTGGCCGGTCATGCCGCGGTTGCTGCCGGGTTGGATGAAGGTGACAGAGGCCATCAAGGGCAGTGTGACTCCCATATCTTCAAACAATTTTTCAATCGCAAAGAAGGCGGCCTTGGCGTTGAGCGTGTCAAAGATGGTTTCGACGATCAAGATGTCCACACCACCTTCGACCAACCCCTTTGCCTGTTCGTAATAGGCATCCACCAACTTGTTGTAGGTAATGTCGCGGGCGGCCGGGTTGTGGTTGTCGGTAGCGACAGAGGCTGTTTTGGTGGTGGGGCCCAGGGCGCCTGCAACGAACACGGTTCGGTCCGGACATTCCTTCATGAAACGATCCGCCGCGTCGCGTGCGACGGTGGCACCCGCATGCGCCAGCTCCAGAGCCAGTGATTCCATGCCGTAGTCTGCCAGTGAGACCGCTTGGGCGTTGAAGGTGTTGGTTTCGATGATGTCTGCGCCGGCGCGCAGATATTCCAAGTGGATGTCACGGATGATTTCCGGGCGTGTGATGTTCAGTAAATCATTGTTGCCCTTGAGGTCCTTGGCCCATTCCGTGAACCGATCCCCACGAAAGTCCTCCTCACCCAATTTCCGTTTCTGAATCATGGTGCCCATGGCTCCATCAATGAACACGATGCGTTCCTTCAATAATTGATGAAGTGTGGCTTCGCGGTGCTTTACCCGTTCGTGAATCTCTTTAATGACATCCATTTGTTGGTTGTTATGACAGGATCTTCATTTTAATTCAAGATTAAAATCATCATATCAAGATAAGATGATATGAATAAACTTTGTAAGGTTTGTTTAAATGAAGGCGACCCATGGGTAATGTATCGCGTGATGGCGATTATGCATTGAAGATGAAGAGTCGTAGTGAATGAAAGGACAAATCAGATGAATGGTATCAAATATGTATTGTTAGCCGGACTTGCGTTGTTGGCGGTCTGGGGTATATCCATAGAGCGTCGGTTAAGCCTGCCTCAGGCAAAGGCGATGCCTTTTGACGAACAGGACATGAAGGATTATCAAAAACCAGATCCAAACGAGCTGAAAAAACATTTGTCAGCCGAACAGTTTGCTGTGACCCAGCAATGTGGAACCGAACCGCCCTTTAACAATGCCTATTGGGATAACAAGAAACCGGGGATCTATGTGGATGTGGTTTCTGGAGAGCCCTTGTTCAGTTCATTGGACAAGTTTGATTCCGGGACCGGTTGGCCGAGTTTTACCCAGCCGCTCAAAGGGACTGAGATCGTCGAAAAAAAGGACTCCCAATTTGGAATGGTCCGGACCGAGGTTCGATCCCAAATGGCTGATTCACATCTTGGGCATGTCTTTGATGATGGCCCGGCCCATGCTGGAGGCATGCGATATTGCATCAATTCGGCCTCTTTGAGGTTTGTTCCAGTCGAGGAAATGGATCAGGCGGGTTATGGCGACTATCTGAAGCCGTTTATTGAGGCGGGAATCATTGAAACTCCCACACATGAAACGGCCATACTGGCAGGAGGCTGCTTCTGGGGGATGGAAGAAATCATTCGCAACATTCCCGGTGTGATCCGGACTACGGTCGGATATATCGGAGGAAGAGTCGTTAACCCCCTCTACGAACAGGTATGCTCTGGTACTACCAATCATGCCGAAGCGGTGAGTGTGGTGTTCGATGCATCAAAACTCAGCTACGAACAGTTGTTGGGATATTTTTTCAGGATGCATGACCCAACGACCTTGAACCGTCAGCACAACGACATCGGAACCCAATATCGGTCCGCTATTTTTTACACCAGCGACGCACAGAAGCAGATCGCAGCAAAGGTGGTTGCAGAAATCGATCAATCAGGTAAATGGGACAATCCCGTGGTGACGAAAATTGAGGAGGCCAGGGATTTTTATCCGGCGGAAGGGTATCATCAGGATTATTTGCAGAAGAATCCGGGAGGCTATAATTGCCATTATCTGCGTGATTAAAGTGACTCTTTGAGAGGGTTCCATACCCTCTCAAATCCCATGTCCTGAGAATGCGTCATTTCTACTCTCCTGGCCAATGTTCATGATGGGGTTGGTTATCAATGAACCAACGACGGCGGACTTTGTCTGATTGGCTTGCGATCATATCTTTCCTTATGCCGCTTACATGCCCGTCACGGTACAGTTCATTGACGCTTTGGGCGTTTTGATGGGGATACGAAGATATATTGATATCAAGACCTCATTGACATTTGGGCTGGTTTGTCGAAATCTGGTTGGAACGTCTCATTTGACCATTTTAAATACTATAACAAGATGGATTACCTATTGAAATCGATGGCAAACCGCTGGTTGATGGCCCTGATGTTGGGGTTGTTGCTGGTTGTAACGTCTTGTGGACCCGCTGAAACGCGTGTGCAGCAGGGGAATCGTGAACAAATCCTGCATCTTGCCAACGGCACGGAGCCTGAGAGTATTGATCCACAAATCGTGACAGGGGTGCCTGAGCACAATGTGATTGTGGCCCTCACCGAAGGTCTTGTTACCGAGGATCCTGTGGATTTGCATCCGGTGCCGGGGACTGCGGAAAGCTGGGATATCTCCGGGGACGGGCTGGTTTATACTTTCCACCTGCGTGAAAACGCCAAATGGACCAACGGAGATCCCTTGACCGCCCATGATTTTGTTCGATCTTTCCGACGTATTTTGAATCCACAGTTGGCATGCGAATACGCTTACATGCTGTTCCTTATGAAGAATGCAGAGGCTTTCAATTCAGGTGAATTGAAAGATGAGACGCAGATTGGAGCCAGGGCGATTGATGATCACACCTTGGAAATCACCCTAAACAGTGCGGCTCCTTATTTCCTTTCCCTTCTCAATCACTACACGTGGTTTCCTGTGCATATGCCGACGATTGAGAAACATGGTGGCCCCTTTGATCGTGGTAATCAGTGGACGAAACCCGGAAATTTTGTCAGCAACGGACCGTTCCGGTTGAAGGAATGGCGTTTGAATGATGTGTTGATTGTCGAGAAAAATCCGGATTATTGGGATGCGGACACAGTGAAGTTGAAGGAGATTCGTTTTTACCCCATTGAAAGTGTCGAGACCCAGGACCGTGCATTTCGGGCTGGTCAATTGCACAACACCTACGAAACACTTCCTGCAAAAATCGAGGATTACCAGAAGAACTCGCCCGGTTTGTTGCACATTGATCCTTATCTGGGGTCCTATTTTTATCGCATCAACACCACCAATAAACCATTCGACGATGTGCGCGTTCGCCGGGCTCTGGCCATGGCCATTGATCGTGAGACGATTGTCAAGAATGTCACCCGAGGCGGCCAGATCCCCGCAAACTTCTTCACCCCACCCGGAACCGCCGGCTATACCACCCGGGCACGCATTGCATCCGATGTGGAAGAGGCCAAGAGGCTGCTTGCCGAGGCCGGTTATCCGAACGGAGAAGGATTCCCAAAGACATCCATCATTTTCAATACCTCCGAAAACCATCGGGCCATCGCCGCGGCGATTCAGGAAATGTGGCGCAAAAACCTGAACATCGATATCGAATTGAACAATCAGGAATGGAAGGTGTATCTGGATGCTCAGCGGGGTTTGAATTATTTCGTATCACGCGCAGGCTGGATCGGGGATTATGTGGATCCGAATTCCTTTTTGGACATGTGGACATCCTGGAGTCAGCAAAACCAGACCGGATGGTCTTCCGAAGCCTACGACGAACTGATCAAGAAGGCGGGGGAAACTTCGGATGCCGCTGCTCGCATCGAATATTTCCAACAGGCTGAGGAAATCCTGATGGCCGAAGCGCCTATCATTCCGATCTATATCTACACACGGGTATATCTCCTGGATAAGGGCGTCAAAGGTTGGAATCCAACGATCCTGGATCATCATCCCTACAAGCATCTTTATCTTGAAACAAATTAATCATCATTCAAACCAGCACATCGCATTCGAAGATTAATCAGTTTTTGCAGCCCACATGGTCAGATTCATTCTACGCAGAGTGTTAGAGACGATCCCGGTCCTGTGGGCGGTGGCTACGATGACTTTCTTCATGTTGCGGCTTGCGCCGGGTGGGCCTTTTGATGATGAACGTCAGGTCAGTCCTGAAGTGTTACGCACGTTGCAGGCGCATTATGGACTGGATAAGCCTTTGATGGCTCAATATGGCGATTATCTGAAGAATCTTGTTCAGGGTGATCTTGGTCCTTCATTCAAATACCCGGGACGAACCGTGAACGAAATCATCCGTGATTCCTTTCCAAAGTCCATGGAGCTTGGTTTTTATTCCATGACCATTGCTTTGGCGCTTGGGCTGGTCATGGGGGTGATTGCTTCTCTGAAACCGAATTCCATGCTGGATTACGTTCCGAGCAGCTTTGCGATGGTCGGGATTTGTTTGCCCACGTTTGTGTTGGGGCCTTTGCTGGTGCTGGTGTTTGCATTGAAACTTCGATGGTTTCCCTATCCCGGGTGGGATACTGCCGCCCACAAAGTGCTTCCGTCCTTGACTCTTGGAGCCTTTTACGCCGCCTACATCGCGCGTCTGACGCGGGGAGGCATGCGTGAGGTCCTGACTCAGGACTACATTCGCACTGCTCGGGCCAAAGGAGCTGCCGCCCGGATCGTCATTCTTAGGCATGCTCTGCGGGGGGGCATCCTTCCGGTTGTCAGCTTTATGGGGCCCGCTTTCGCGGGATTGGTTGCGGGATCGTTTGTGATTGAAACCATCTTCAATATCCCGGGGTTGGGGAGGCATTTTGTTACCAGCGCCTTCAATCGGGATTACACCATGGTTTTGGGCCTGGTGCTTTTCTTTGCATCCCTGATCGTGGTATTCAACACCTTGGTCGACATTGTTCAAGTTTGGCTGAACCCGAAACTCAAGCTGGAATAGGAAACGACATGGCCGAAATATTACCACAACCCAAGATGCCGCCCGCCTCCGACCTGTTCGAACAGGCCGAGCAGGGGCATTCCCTGTGGCAGGACGCCTGGCATCGTCTGCGAAAGAATCACATGGCCGTGATCGGTGGAATCTTTATTCTGATCATGGGCATTGCATCTTTCTTTGGTCCCATGATGGTGGAGCACGGGTATCAGGAGCAGAATCTTGAGTTGCGCGAAACCCCACCCAGCGCCGACCATCTATTGGGAACCGACAAACTCGGGCGAGATTTGTTGGCACGCGTGCTCTATGGTGGCCGTATTTCACTAACCGTCGGTCTGGTGGCCACGGCCGTGTCTTTGACGATCGGGGTGCTGTATGGAACCGTTTCCGGTTATTGCGGCGGGAAGACGGACGCGGTCATGATGCGCCTGGTGGATATCCTGTATGCACTCCCCTTTACGATATTCGTCATTTTGTTGATGGTGTTCTTCGGTCGTGATATTCGACTGATGTTTGTGGCTATTGGCGCGGTCGAATGGCTGACCATGGCGCGCATTGTGCGAGGTCAGGTGCTGAGTCTGCGGCAGCAGGAATTTATCGAGGCTTGCATCGCGCTCGGACTCCCCATGTGGAAGATCATTCTGCGACATCTGGCTCCGAATGTTTTGGGCCCGGTCATTGTTTATTCCACCTTGACCATCCCCGCAGTCATGTTGTTGGAGGCGTTTTTGAGTTTTCTGGGGCTGGGGGTGCAGGAGCCGATGTGTAGTTGGGGTTCCCTGATCAAAGAGGGAGCCGAAATCATGGAAGAAGCTCCCTGGTTGCTTTTGTTTCCCGGCTCATTGTTTGCCGCGACATTGTTTTCATTGAACTTTTTAGGGGATGGGCTGCGCGATGCCTTGGATCCGCGTGCTAGTAAGGATTGAACTGGTTTAAAACGAAGGCCGTAACAAGGTAAATCCCGCTCGCTGTGCTCAAGTCGCAGAGTGAGTAAAAACTTGTTAGAATCCAGTCTCATTAACGACATTAACTCCTATGCCTTTGCTGACAGTCAACGATCTGAGAACCTATTTCCATACCCGTGCAGGTGTGGTGCGGGCAGTGGATGGTGTTTCCTTTTCTGTGGACAAGGGAGAGACACTCGGGATTGTGGGGGAATCGGGTTCCGGCAAATCGGTGGCTTGTTATTCGCTGATGGGCTTGATTCCAAAGCCTCCCGGCCGGATCGAATCAGGCACCGCAGATTTCGACGGAATGGACCTGTTGAAGATGTCGGAAAGGGAATTGAACCGGGTGCGGGGACGTCGGGTTTCCATGATTTTTCAAGATCCGATGACTTCCTTGAATCCATTCTTGCGAGTGGAAGATCAGTTGATTGAACCTCTCCTGCTGCATGGTCTGGCAGACAAGCAAACGGCCCGCAGGAAGGCTCTTGAAATGATGGAACAGGTCGGCATTCAAGGGGCCGCCAGTCGTATCCGGATGTATCCACACGAATTTTCAGGAGGAATGCGGCAACGTGTCATGATTGCCATGGCCCTGATCACCGAACCCGATCTGCTCATAGCCGATGAACCCACCACAGCACTGGATGTCACCGTGCAGGCACAGATTCTGGAACTGATCAAAACCATGCAGCAGCGCATGCACATGGCGGTCATTTTCATTTCGCATGATCTCGGTGTGGTGGCTGGTTTCTGTGACCGGGTGAATGTGATGTATGCCGGGAGGATCGTGGAATCCGGCCTGACCCAATCCATTTACTATCATCCAAGCCATCCTTACAACGAAGCCCTCCAGCGATCGATCCCGGCGCTTCAACCCAAGGGACACGAATTGTTCACCATCGAAGGTCAACCACCCGATTTGACCAAGCCCTTGGATGGGTGTTCCTTTGCCGCGCGGTGTGCCCATGTGGGTGATCTGTGCCGTCGGGGCAATCCGCTGTTGAAGGAGATGAAAGACGGTCATTCGACGGCTTGTGTACGGGTGCAGGAAGGAGGGTTGGAACTTAAATGACCGATCAATCAGCAACACCCTTTCTGGACATCCAGGGACTGAAAACCCACTTTCCAGTTGAGAAAGGGATCTTTTTTCGCAAGACAGTGGCGACTGTCAAGGCGGTGGACGGGGTGGATCTGCAGTTGAGGCAGGGAGAAATCCTGGGGCTGGTTGGAGAATCCGGATGTGGGAAGTCGACACTCGGACGTACCATGCTTCAATTGCTTGAGCCGACCGAGGGCAGTGTCAAGTTGGAGGGCAGGGAACTGGTTGGGTTGAGTGGTTCGGAACTGCGGGCGGCGCGAAAGGATTTCCAGATGATCTTTCAGGATCCCTATGCCTCTCTGAATCCGCGCATGACCGTTTACGACACCTTGGCCGAGGCAATACTCGCGCATAAATCGGTTCACAAATCCAAGCTTCCTGAAAAGGTGGCAGAGCTGATGAACAAAGTGGGTTTGTCCCCAAGGTTTATCAAGAAATATCCCCACGAGTTTTCCGGAGGCCAAAGGCAGCGCATCGCCATCGCGCGGGCCCTGGCGGTGGAACCCAAATTCCTGGTGGCGGACGAAGCCGTATCGGCGCTTGATGTTTCCATTCAGGCCCAGATCATCAATCTGCTGGCCAACCTTTCCCGCGAGATGAACCTCACCCTGATCTTTATCTCGCATGATCTCTCTGTGGTGAAGCACATAGCCGATCGAATAGCGGTGATGTATCTCGGGCGCATTGTCGAATTCGGGCCTGCTGAAACGCTCTTCGATGATCCCCTGCATCCTTACACGCGTGCTTTGGTCAGCGCGGTGCCGGTACCGGACCCTGATCGGGAGCGGGAGCGGCAACGTATTCTCTTGCCAGGTGATCCTCCTTCACCTCTTAATCCTCCGAAAGGATGCACCTTTCATCCACGGTGTCCGTATGCCGTGGAAGCATGCAAGGCGTCCTTTCCCGCTTGGAGCCATCAAGGCAACCGCCAAGTGGCTTGCATACGGTTGGATGCGTTGGATTAGGTAGGACTCCATTTGATGAGAAATGCCTCTTTTTCGAAGTGGCCGGTCTTTTTGTTTGAAGCGCTCAGCGCTTACGGTGCCACTCTGTACTCGACTTATTTTTATTTTTGTCTGACTGGAATTTTTCATTTTTCCAACAAACAAAAC
>JAQCFT010000196.1 GCA_027619545.1 Verrucomicrobiota bacterium
GAACATTTAACCGAGTATCGTCAGGTCGGTTTACAGCCCAGCGCCTGACCTATACGGTAGGCCACATCAGATACAGTCCTTTATGAATCGCTCACACTGGATCGTATCAGCAGTGCTCCTCGCCGCACCGATTGCGTTTACTTTGAGTTCCGCGCATGAGTTTTTCTCCGTTGACTGGGTACTCGACGCGGGTGCGAGTTACGACTATGGGACTGGACGCCCCGACTTCACACAGGGTCATCCATTCATTCCTTTTACCGAGCGTCACCCAACACTCGGCACGATTACCAAAGGGTCTATTTTAGGAGTGATTGTCTGCACGGTGGTAGTTATGATGGCGAGCAGGAAGAGGCATGTGTCCTACCTGGGCGGTGCAGGCAACAGGCCACCGCCGCTGTGATTTGAAGCTTATTATGAAATTTGAACCTTTAATTGAGCATTGTCCGGCCGGCCTCCAGGCCAGTGCCTGACCTATTTCGACGCAAGCAACTATGAGTATGGATAATTTGGCAGTCAATGATCTCAAGGCTTTCGTGCCAGCAAAAGACATGACGATCGCGAGAAAGTTCTATGTGGATCTTGGGTTCAATGAAAACTGGGCGAATGAACAAATTGCTGAATTTCAAATCGGTTCATTTCGCTTCCTTCTACAACCCTTTTACGTTCGAAAGCACGCAGAGAATTTTATGATGCACCTGACGGTTGTAGACGCGGATGCATGGTGGGACCATATCACTGAGATTGGATTGAAGAAGAAATATCCAGATATTATGGCAAAACCACCACAGCTGGAGCCATGGGGACTTCGCGTGCTTTACCTTTCCGATCCAACGGGTGTCTTGTGGCACATTGCTGAGCAGCCTCAGGCGAATTAAACCAAACCATGAGGCTACCTGGGTACAGGCAACTGGCCACCGCCGCTGTGATTTGGATGGTATGATGAAATTTGAACCAATATCTGAATAGCGTCAGGGCGGCTTACTGTTCATACCTCGACCGTATGCACTCCAAATTGACGCACTTCACAGGATCTTGATACTTGGTTCATACCTATTCTATCATGAAACGACTTCATCACTTCTTTTCAGCCCTTTGCAGACCTTGTCTGCGTGGGACATTATTTGCGCTGGCGGCGTGGATGTGTGTATTGCCCAACCCAAATTTGTCTGCTGACTGGGCCAGGGATTTCGAACAACAAAACCCGCTGACACGTCCTGCACTGGAATCACGTTACACCTCCTCCAACAGGGATGGATTTCTAATCGAAGCTTCCGAATACTCCATCAGTTTTACGCTCGACCAGCCGGGAGGTCATCGGATTACTTCCATCGACCGTGATGGGATGCGGTTGATTGACAATGGATATTTCACACTTCAGGACACCAGCGGCAAAATCTGGAGCACTTTGCACGCAAGCAAAGCATCACGAGTCAATCTTTATCGTCGCGGACCATATTATCACGAAGTCCACTGGTTGGATGTTGTGTGGCAAAATGCCCAAGATGCGGTGCTTCCTGTGAAGGGGGAAATCATTTTCCATTGTTATCCTGACCATTTCCGATGCGCCATTGTCATGCACCCAATCGAAGCGATCACACTGGAAAACCTCACCTTTCACATGACCTTTGAAGGGATGAAACCGGACAAACCCACGCTCAATGAATTTGGACCAGACACCCTTATCCTGGAACAGCCAGATGGAGCAGCTGCCTGGTTCCCGACCACTCAGCCAAAGGGCAAGATGTCCTATCCCTCGGCAAAAACCATCGCTCTTAACTGGAAAGTTCAATCAGAAGCCCTGACATCCGGATTCAGTAATCGTCTGACATTTGGATGCGGATTCATTCCTCTCAAAAAGGAAACGGGCCAAATAAACTGGGATCCATTGAGGGCACAAGTCTCCCCATTAAATGACCAGCAATTGACTTTGATCGAAGGGCTGTCATTTGCGCACGATCCCGTGCGGGGCGATTATACTGTGGCTTCCCATAATCCAGGTTCCTTCAGCTACCACTATTACGAAGCACCCAACGGTTACCTCCGGACGAAAGCAAGGATTCGTAACGACGAAATCCCGCGTAAAATCTATCTGCGCCACGAAGTGGGAAGCGGCAGCAAAGGACAGGTGGAATGTGGAGTTGTTCTGGATGAAACCGATGAACTGGTTCCCATACTGACTCAAATCAGCAAAAATTTTGCAGGTGAAAAAGAAGAGAAGTTCTACAATCCTGAAGACACACCTTTCAGCGAAATCATCTTTCCGCTTCACTTGAATGCGAACGAAACTCGAACTTTTTCGAGCCTGCAACTCTATCAGAACTGGGGCAACCACCCGCTCAAGCAGTTCTCATCGCTGGGAGCCTGGATGGATTACTACCACATGTCCACAGGGGTGACCGAAACAACGTGCTATGTTCCTTTTAAATTCTACACCGGCATCAGTATCGCCGACCTGCGGGGGATGAGCGGCACCATGTGGACCAGCCAACCACAACACGATAATGTAGGGGGTCACCTGTTCATGGAATACTACCCTAAAGATCATCCGGGGAAAAAGGTATCCCTTGAGTATGTGGGAACCGATTTTCATTCCACCGGTCCGGCCTGGGCGCATGTCACATTAAACTATTTGTCTGAAGACAAACGGCTCAAGGTATCGCTGGAAGCATTTGAATTTCCACAGTTGGATGAGTTGCGCAGTTTCATGCGTCTTCGCATGGAACCATTGGACGACATCCCGATTGAAGATTGGGCGACTGATTTTCGCATCATGCAAATCGATACGCGCACCCAGAGTCTGCGTTATCAGAAAATCACATGGACCGATGCAAACGATCAAATCACCACGCGTGATATCGACTTTAACGACACCTGGACATTGAAAGGCGAGCCGCTTTCCAAACAGGCTCCCACTGCCGTGCTCTGGAACTCCCCCAAAGGCAACAACGCATTCATTGTTGAGGACTGGAAGGGAAGCATCGGGGGAATGCCACTGGAAGGTCTCGGCATTTCATGCGAAGGTCGAAAAGATCTGAACTCAAACCTGGTCCTCCACCCGCTGACAGACAAAAAAGGATGGATCAAGGGAGACTTATTGGAATTGGATCTATTCATCATGCCCTTTGGGAAAGAACACACGGACTATCATCCAGCCATGACCGAAAGGGAACGATATGGTTTAAAGCCAGTCAAACTCACGGCACAGTCCCATTGTGTAGTGCTTTCAACTTTTCCACCTCGGCTTCGATGGATGGGAGACCATGCCACATTCGATCTCCAAGGCGGCTACTCGGACATCACCGTTCAGGTGGAAGGGCTGCCAGATTTCAGGAACTGGCACATTCAAAAAAAGGTTGGGCAGCATTGGGAGGAGATCACACACAGCAATCCCCGGTCGAAAAGACCGATCGGGGGTGAAGGACAGCAGCGATATGTTGGCCAGGATGGCCAATTCGGCATTTCATTCCGCCTGAATCTGGATGGCCAAAACAATCGCTACCGCCTCGTCCGCCATTGACGACCGTTCATGGGGGTCCTATGCTCCCAGCGTAAACCAGTCATTGAAAAACGAGCAAAAAGAATTCGCATGTACAAGCATTTGAAACTAAGTCTGGCCATTCTGGCTGTCGCACTCATCGCCGGAACATTCACCTCTACTCGATTGATTGCCGAGGAATCGGAGTTTTCGTCGGCAACCATTGATCTGGGTTGTGTTGTCAGCGACATCGAGAAATCGGTAACCTTTTATACCAAAGCGATTGGTTTCAAGGAAGTTCCCGGCTTTTCGGTCCCGGGTGATTATGCTTCCAAGGTCGGACTCACGGATGGGAAGCATCTGGACATTAAGGTATTGAAACTGGGTGAAGGAGCAGGAGCCACCAGCCTGAAGCTCATGCAAGTCAAGGGAGCTAGAAGTAAAAAGACCGACAACAGCTTTATCCACTCACAACTGGGGTTCAGTTACCTGACCATTCATGTCAAAGATACCACCAACGCACTTGAACGGCTCGACAAAGCCGGAGTGAAGCCCATCGCAAGGGGTTCACAGGAATTGCCACCCTCTTTGGGCAGCGGTGTTTTCCTGACCATCGTTCGTGATCCGGACGGTAATTTTGTGGAATTGGTCGGGCCCAAATCCTGATGGAGTCCCACCTGAAAACCGACACAGACCACGGCAAGGCAATTCTCAATCTACCAATTGATTCCCATATTAGACATGCGCATGAGACGACACATCCAAACCCATCTCATTCAATCGCTGTTAGCAGTTAGTTGCTACACGCTAGTTTTGTCCATCCAGGCGGATTCCGCCGGGTCCGCCATTCGGTATAACAAGGACGTATTGCCCATTCTTTCCAAGCACTGCTTTGCGTGCCACGGTCCGGACAAACAACAACGCAAAGCAGACCTGCGCCTGGACACAAAGGATGGTCTGTTTGCAACATTGGACGGCAAGGCGGTTGTCAGCCCGGGTTCCCCCGAATCCAGTTCATTGGTCGAACGTATCCAAACCCACGATCCGGACAACCTGATGCCACCGCCGGAATCCAAGAACCCCATGACACAAGACCAGATCAATCTGCTGGTTGAATGGGTCCGTCAAGGGGCTGAATGGGAAGGTCACTGGGCGTTTGTCGCCCCCATGACCCCGGACCTTCCCCTGGTCAATCAAAGCGAATGGGTACGCAATCCCATCGACCGGTTTGTGCTGTCCAAACTCGAAACAAAAGGGCTTACCCCCAACGAGGAAGCGGATCGGGCAACCCTGATCCGTCGCGTAGCGTTTGACTTGACCGGCTTGCCCCCTTCGCCTTCGGAAGTAGAGGCATTTGAAGAAAACACCGATCCGAGCGCTTACGAGCAGATGGTCGACGACTATCTGAACTCCCAGAAATTCGGCGAACGCATGGCACTGGCCTGGATGGACCTGGCGCGTTACGGGGATTCCAGTGTTTATCACGCTGACGGGCCCCGCTACATGTGGTTGTGGAGGGACTACGTAATCAATGCCTATAACGACAACAAACCTTTTGATCAATTCACCATCGAACAACTCGCAGGCGACCAAATCCCCAACGCCAACACCTGGCAGAAGGTTGCTTCGGGATTCAACCGCAATCACGGAACCACCGACGAAGGCGGCGCCATCGCGGAGGAATATCGGGTGGAATACATCGTGGACCGGGTCAAGACCACCAGCATGGTGTGGTTGGGCCTGACCATGGAATGCAGTCAATGCCACGAACATAAATACGATCCCATCTCGCAGAAAGAATACTACCAGTTCTATGCGTTCTTCAATCAAGCCAGCGATCCCGGCATGCAGACTCGCAACGGCAATGAGGCTCCCTTCGTGCGGTTCTATCAGGACGACCAACAAGCCCGGCATGAAGCATTGAGCGAAGAAATCAAAACACTCAAAAAAATCCACGGCTCCAGCAAACCCGACGTGGAACTCGTCAAAACCTGGGCCGTCGGTGAGCAATCCAAACTCGAGCCTGACCTGCCCGCAACCTCTCCCTGGAAACAAATCGGCCCCTTGACCTCGGGCGATAAGAATGAACTATTTGCCAAAGATTTCGGACCTGAAACAACGTTGGATTTGGCTGTGGAAATTCAGGCAAAGAAATGGGAGGACAAGAAGGATTACAAAGACGGGGCATTGGTCGACCTGGGGCTTCCTGACAATTCGGCCGTTTATCTTTACCGAACACTCACCAGCGAGAAAGACGCCACCATCAAAGTTTCACTGGGGAGTGACGACGCCATCAAATGCTGGTTGAACGGTCAACTTGTGTTGGAAAACAATGCCGATCGTGGCGTGGCGCCTGACCAGGACTTTGCGTCACTGGAACTGAAGAAAGGTGAGAACACTTTTCTGATGAAAATCGTCAACGGAGGAGGCGGCAGCGGCTTCTATTTCAACCTCACTGGCAGCAGCCTGCCCGAAGAAGTCCGGAACGTGTTGAAAATCGCCGCCGGTGATTGGAGCGATGAACATTACAAGACACTGGAAAAGCATTATCAAACCAACCTGTGGCAGGAGGGATTGAAACGCGCCGAACAAATCGCAAATCTGGAAAAGGAAGAAAAAGACCTATTACAGTTAGTGCCCACCTCCATGATCATGGGAGATTTGCCGGAGGGCCGTGACACCTTCGTTTTGATGCGGGGGCATTACGCATCCCCGATGAAAGACGAAGTCATCAAGCCTGACGTCCCGGCATTCCTGCCGAACCTGCCCGAAGGAGCCCCCCGCAATCGACTGGGAATGGCGCAATGGCTGATGACACCCGAACACCCACTGACAGCCCGCGTCGCAGTGAATCGTTACTGGTCGATGTTCTTTGGACGCGGCATCGTACCCACAATCGAAGATTTTGGCACACGAGGCGCCTGGCCTTCACACCCTCAGTTGCTGGACTGGATGGCCCGTGACTTCGCTGACAACGGCTGGAACATCAAACGCACCATCAAGCAAATGCTCATGTCGGCCACTTACCGGCAATCGGCACATGTCTCCGCAATCAAGAAGGAAGCAGATCCGGAAAACGTAATGCTTTCGCGCGGGCCACGTCGACGCTTGCAAGGCGAGTTCATCCGCGACAACGCACTACAGTTAGCCGGAATATTGAACGAAAAAGTGGGCGGCCCCAGCGTAAAGCCCTATCAACCTGAACGTATCTGGAATGAAGTTTCATTGGACGGAAACCTGAAATACCAACGAGACACCGGTAAGAAACTTTACCGTCGCAGCATGTACACCTACTGGAAGCGGTCCGCCCCCATGCCCAACATGATGGCTTTCGATGCTCCCACTCGTGAGAAATGCGTCATCCAGCGCCAGGTCACCAACACCCCGTTACAGGCCTTGGTCACCATGAACGACGAACAATTTGTCGAAGCCGCGCGCCTTTTTGCGGAGCGCATCATGACCCGGGGTGGCGACACCTTCGAATCACGTTTGCACTTCGCCTTCCTTCTCGCAACCGCCCGGCCGGCTGACAGTTTGAGGATCGAGGTGTTGAGAGAATTTTATGACAGGCAATGGAACATCTATCGTGAACAGACAGAAAGAGCCAAGGACCTTTTGAAGATCGGCGAATTTCCATATGACGAAAAACTGGATGCCGCCGAGCTGGCAGCCTGGACCATGACGGCCAGTGCCATCCTGAACCTGGATGAAACCCTGACACATTAATCAACCCCGACGCACCTATCATGAATCCAATTCACCTGACACCCCAACCTCAAAGTCGCAGAAATTTCCTGAGAATGGGAGCCACCGGCATGGGAGCGCTCGGATTGGCATCCCTGCAGCAACCGAACCTGTTGAATGCGGCCGTCGATGACCCGGTCCGTGGCGTTCTCGGCAAACCACATTTCAAGCAAACGGCGAAGCGCATCATCTTTTTGTTCTTTTCAGGAGGGCCATCGCATATCGACATGTTCGACTACAAACCCGCCATGCACAAACTGCACGGTATCGAACTCCCCGATTCCATCCGACAGGTGCATTTGCCCTTGGAAGGTATAACCGGCCAGAAGTCCTTCCCCTGCGTGGCACCGATGTTCAATTTCAAGCGGTATGGCAACCATGGCACCTGGGTGAACAGTGACCTCTTGCCCCACATTGGTTCCATTGCAGACGAAATTACCATCGTCAAAACCCTCAATTCAGAAGCCATCAACCACGATCCGGCCATCACCTACATCAACACCGGCACCCAACAACTTGGCCATGCCTGCCTGGGTTCCTGGTTGAGTTACGGGCTGGGAAGCCCCAACCAGAATCTGCCCGCCTACATCGTCAGGATCTCCAAAGGACGCGGGCAGAGTCAGGCGCTGTATTCGCGCCTCTGGAGCAGCGGTTTTCTGCCATCACGCCATCAGGGTGTCAAATTCCGCAGCGCGGGCGAGCCGGTTTTATATTTGAACAATCCGAACGGAGTGGATGGCAAAGATCGACGTGCTTTCCTGGATGCTGTCGGCAAAATCAACCGATCCACATTCGAAGAAGTCGGCGACCCTGAAATCGAAACACGCATTTCACAATACGAAATGGCCTATCGCATGCAGACATCCGTTCCGGAACTCACCGATCTTTCGGACGAACCGGAACACGTGTTCGAGATGTATGGACCCGACGCCAAAAAACCGGGCACGTTCGCCTACAACTGCATTCTCGCCCGACGCATGGCAGAACGAGGAGTCCCCTTCCAACAACTGTTTCACCGCGGATGGGATCAACATGGCAATCTGCCCAACCTGATCAAACTTCAATGCCAGGACATCGACCAACCCGCTTCCGCTCTCGTGCGGGACTTGAAAATGCGGGGCATGCTGGACGACACGCTCGTCATTTGCGGCGGTGAATTCGGCCGTACCATATACTCCCAGGGAACCCTCACCAAAGACAACCACGGACGCGATCATCACGGTCGCTGCTTCACCATGTGGATGGCCGGAGGTGGCGTCAAAGCCGGATTCGAATACGGCGAAACCGACGACTTCTCCTACAACATCGTCAAGGATCCAGTACACATCAGAGATTTTAACGCGACCATTCTGCACTGCCTGGGCATCGATCACGAACGATTCACATTTTCCTATCAAGGATTGGATCGACGATTGACAGGTGTGGAACCGGCACACGTGGTGCACGATATTCTGGCTTGACGAGATTGAGATCCCGCTTTTGCCGGCAGAACAGCGACATACTCATGAAATCATGAAACGTTTTTCCGGTTACATTTTATGGGGCCTCCTTTTCACGCTGTCTCTTTCAGCCGAGAGGCAGATGGAGAAATTGAACCGAGGGATGGTTGCTGTCCCCTTGGAGGATGGTGGTTTTTTTGTGAGTTGGCGATTATTGAAAAGCGATCCACCCTCAGTCGGGTTCAATGTATATCGAATATCCGATTCCGGGCAACGGACCAAGGTCAACACATCCCCCATTGTCGGTGCCACCAGCTTATCCGATACCGATCCACAATCTCAAGGCACGGTCAGCTACCAATTGGTTTCCGTCCTGAGCCAAAAAGAAGCAGATTCCCAGTCACAGGCATCGGTTTGGAAAAAGCCCTATTTGGACATCCCTATTCAACCACTTCCCAACTACCGAATTGGCGATGCTTCCGCAGCAGACCTGGATGGCGACGGTGAGCTGGAATTCGTCCTGCACCAGACATCCAATGCCAAAGACAATTCCCACGAAGGCATCACGGGTAAGCCGATTCTGGATGCCTACGAAATGGATGGCACTCACCTTTGGCGCATTGATCTGGGGATCAACATTCGTGAGGGAGAACATTACACCCAAT
>JAQCFT010000197.1 GCA_027619545.1 Verrucomicrobiota bacterium
ATATTTTTTTATCTTGTTATATACGTATTTTTTGTAATTTATATTTATTTTTAATATACACTTAAATTTAACTCCATTCTTCCGATACACGTGATGAAGGCGGTTCAACCGCATTAGAACAAAGGTTCGGAATCATCCTCATTAAAAATTCCGCGCGGCATGGATGTCGCGCAAACGATAACTCATAGGAAGGAGTTAAAAATGGTAGTCATCAACACCAACCCATCGGCTGCAATGGCCTCTCGTATTCTCAGCGAATCGACCACATCATTGCAGAAATCACTGGCACGATTATCTTCAGGGTCAAAGCTGAACTCACCCGCAGACGATGCGGCAGGTACTGCGGTATCGCTGAAGTTCGACGCCCAAGTCAGCCGCATCCAGGCAGCAAAGGACAATGTCGGAAACACCGTTTCGTTCTCCCAGACGCAGGACGGTTTCCTCAACAAAGTCGGCAAGGCGCTGGATCGCATGAGTGAGCTGGCCATGCTGGCGCAGGACGAAACCAAATCCGATACGGATCGCGGTTTGTACGACAAGGAATTCCAGACCTTGGATAGCTATATCGTTGATATCGCAAAAAAAGATTTCAACGGTGTCAGTTTGTTCAATGGTTCCGGTCTGAATGTGACCATTGACAGTGACGGAACCAAGTTTGCTGCTTCAGGCGTCGATCTGGCCGCAGGAGGCAGTTATACCGCATTGAATTCACTGGCGGTCGGAACAACCGCCGGGGCTTCGTCTGCTCTGACGGCGGTGAAAACTGCCATCAATCAGCTGGCCACGGATCGTGCATCTGTGGGAGCAAACATCTCGCGTCTGGAAAGTACCAGTTCACAGCTGGCCGTGTTGAAAGACAACATTTCCGCAGCAAACAGCCGCATCAAGGATGTGGACGTTGCCGAGGAAAGCGCGAATTTTGCACGTCAAAACATCCTGGTTCAATCCGGAACAGCCATGCTCGCGCAAGCCAACGCCATTCCACAATCGGCGCTGCGCTTGATCGGTTAGGGTGAATTCCACCTGAGCCAACGGCATAAAAACACCCGGCAGGACTCTCTCCTGTCGGGCTTTTTGTTTATCCGCAGGAACTGAACGAAAAAAACATTGAAATTGGCGATCGCCAAAAAAAGTGAATCAATCGCACATTCGCTCAGAAATTCTTTTATCGATATATCTGCTTTCAGCTATGCAAATCCGGGGAAAAATAATTGAATCAAACTCAGAGGTAAGGAGTCGCCAATCGCATCACGCCATCACGGATCCTGACTGGAACAGATCTGGCGTCCATATCCTCCAAGGTGACTTCCTTTGACTGCGCGATCTTCGAGTCCAGGATACGCTCGAGATGACGCACGGTCCCAGGGTGATAGCATTCCACGTTGAACTCGAAATTTAAGCGCAAACTACGCGCATCCCAGTTGGAGGAACCAACCAGAGCCCAGTGGCCATCCACGAGCATGAGCTTACCATGTTCGAAGGGAGGAGGAGATTCCCATACACGGCAACCTTTCACCAACACCTGCCAAAGCATCGCATGTGTGGCCCATTGAACAAACGGCAGGTTGTTCTTGGCTGGAAGCAATATATGAACCTCCACCCCGCGCATGGCAGCCAGACACAGCGCCGAAATAAGGGAAGCATCGGGCAAAAAGTAAGGTGTCATGATGTGAATAGATTTACGTGCCGTGTGGCAGGCGCTCAAAAGTGTCCAGAGAAGTTTATCCAGATCTTCATCCGGTCCATCCGTAATGCCACGCGCGTAAACCTCACCTGTTTGCCCCAAAGAAGGAAACCACAAATCTTCACTCAATCTTTCATCGGAGCTGAAATACCAATCATTCACGAAGGCTTCCTGCATGTGCGCCACCACCGGGCCGGTGAATTTGAACTGAAGATCCTGCACCTGGTTCTTTTCCGCACTTTTGGTCATATGCCCCTGGCGAATATTCATCCCACCCGTGAATCCTATCCTGCCGTCAACAACCAACAACTTGCGGTGATTATGCAGGTTCAAAGTCAAGGGACGCTTGATGGCGCTGAACGAAAGAAATTTGGCACAAGGTATCGCGGCCTCATGCAGCGCTTTGAATATGGTCGGCCAAGAATACAAGGATCCTGTTGAATCCACCAGAACACGCACCTCCACTCCCCTGTTTTTGGCTCGGCGAAATGCTTCCACAAATTCGATTCCCGCCGGACAATGATCAAAAATGTAGGAAGCGAATCCAACTGTTTCTTGTGCTTGATCTATGGCATGCACCATGGCCGGATAGGCCTCTTCACCATTGACAAGAACGTCCATGGAATTACCTGGCAGTAGCGGTCGCGAGGTGATTTGCCTGAGCGCATGAAAGTGCGGTCTCCATTGATCGAGTTCTTCTCCAAAAGCCGATTGAAGGTTTTCAGGATCCCCCGGAGTCACCGCCGGGCATGAAGTGAATTGTTCCATGTCCCCGCGGAGAATCAAGGCGCGACGTCGGACACGATTCACACCCAGAACGCCATAAAGCAGGGAACCGGCAATGGGAAGAAACCAGATGAATGCCACCCAAAGCAGGGCAGACCGGGCATCCCGCTTGTACATCACCGCGTGGGAAGAGGTCAGCCCAGCCAGGAGCAAACCAAGGAAAATCAGAAAGATTTGCCACCCAGGCAGAAGATATGCTTGGAGATCCATCACACAGGAACCCTTCACGCATTAGACGAGAAGATCAAGACATCTCATCAGGATGCGGAAAATTCTCCGTGGAAATGTTATTGAAAATGCAAGGGTAGCGCACTCACAGACACAGCCTGCCGGGCCATGATCCGTCCGGTGCCTTCCGAAAGGACGCTCATGCCAAAACGAAATTTCTGTGTGGTTTCGATGGAACTCAACACTGCACAGTAGTCATTGTTCACCATCATCCCCAACAGCTCACCCGTCTTACTGAAGACCAGATCCCCTTTGGACGGGGAAAATTTGCCAACAAGTTTGCGAAAGGCCCTCTTTTCCATTTTGACATATTTAGGATTTGCCGGGTCCAGCTTGAATTCCGCTTCTCCGTAGTAACCCTCCTGCGCCCCGACCAGGACCGCTTCCTGGAATTTGAATGGATCAGCCGCCAAGGTGTAAATCTTGCCACCCAAGGTCGCTGCCTGCTGGGCTCCCACCGGCACAACCAGCAACCGCGGATCAGCTTTGATGAAGGACATCAAAGCAATGCTGTAAGCCTTCTGCCCACGATTCACCACTCCCGTCAGTTGCTCCCAATCCGATTCGGCTTGCCACAATTGAAAAGGAGTGCCTTCCACGTGATAGAGAGCGTAGACATTGGTCCCGTCGGACACCAAAACACTGTTGGTTTCAGATTCCTTGTCAATGGTCTGACCAAAGAGTCCGCTGCGAGCAGCGAAAAAGCGCGTGCGAATGCGATTCTCCACGAAATCATTGTAAATGGTGTTTGCGGCCAGAGGGGTGTTATCCTTGATGTCCTGACGAATGGCTTCCGATTTCTGCGCCAATTGATCGACTCCTTCAGCCAATTCTTCGGCGTGTTCTTGAATACGCTCCTTCTCCTGACGCACAATCATGACCTCGTCCCTGGCAAGATCCACTTCCCTACGAGCCAGATCCACCTGATCACGAGAATACTCCACATTGGCTCGGGCGGTCTTGATCTCATCCTTGGCGGCATCAAACTGCTCTCGAATGATGATCTCGGTGGTCTGAGATTGCTTCAACTCCAACGCCAATTGAAATTTTTGTTCTTCCGCCTCGTTACGCTCCTTTTCCAGCTCATCCATCTTATCCTGCATGCGCTGGGCTTCCTGACGCCGCACCTGAAGTTCGGATTCAATGGTTTCCAGACGCGCCCTGGAATCGGTCGCCGTTACGGAAGTCGTGGTCAAATCCTCCTGAAGCTGCCTGGCTTCCTGTTTCACATTGACGTATTGCTCCTGCAGAAACGCCACATTCTTCTGGGTGTCGTCATACTGACGCTGCAACATCTCCCGTTCCCGCTGTAACTGAGCGGCACGTTGCTCAACGTCTTCCAGGTTTTCCTGAATGCCCTCGATCCGAGTGTCCTTTTCCTGAAGTGCGGTTTCCTTGTTCTGCAGATTGTCCTGCATATCCTGCAACTCACGCGCCAGATCCTCTTTCGACTGACGTTCCTGCTCCAAGGCCAGTTGCAGTACCTCCATCATGTCCTGCGCCCCCTGTGCTTCCTCCGCCTCAGTCATCTCGGGCTGCTCGGATTCAATGGGCGGTTGTTGATCAAACCGCGCCAACGAGAGCAGGCTGATCAGCAAAAAGTCGCAGATAATGATAAGCAAGGGTCGATTCATGCGGACTCCATCTCGTTTTCAACAATCAATTTGCGCCGATAGGGACGCACGTGAAAGATCTTCAGCACGGAAACAAAGATGATCCCGAACAAGGTCGATGCATAAGCGGACATCAAACCGGGATTCACCATCCCCAAGGCCAGCATCACCAGCGACAGAACGGTACCACCCAAACCTACGTAAAGTCCGGCATCGAACATGTTGTCTTCGTTGTCGAGCAATCTGAGCTTGAGCCGGCTCTTTGCCTCCTGCTTTTTGATCTCCTTGAGCTTGACCAGACACAAGGCATAAATACTCACCTGGACGAGAAAGAAAACGACCAGTGCCAGAATGGTAATTTGCGTGATTTTTGTATCCATAATTTTATCAATTTTCTCCGTTACAGCGGATTCGACCACGGGAAATCTCCAATTGATCGGATTTTCCATCTTTTTGGAATCCTGCGCAAGAAAAGGTTCGCCAAACGCGATCAGGAAGATCAAGGCCACCAAGGCCATGATCTGCTGCCGTAAAATACCGATCCCCTCCACCTGAAGTGAAGCTTCCACCTTATCGGGACCAGGTTTCAGCATATAAATCAAACGAAACACAAAGAAACTACCGAAGAGAAACAACAGGTACTTGGTTAAAAGCCCGATCATGGGCAATCGAAACGTCATACCCGTCAGCGCATGGGCAACTGGCTGAAACAGTCCTAAACTTCTGAGACTCTCACGCATCGAACTCACGTATACCGGCTCCTGACGCGCCATGAGATACCGCACCGTACCTTGCCCGAAACCAACGGCAGTTTGCAGGTCCTTCGAACCGGACTCCGCATAGCGACGCAGGTAAGTCGCCACCTGAGAACCTGATTCCGCAAACCAAACACCGGAAAAGACGGTGGCCAGCATCTCATCGGACCGCGAAGCATGATGGACCAGGGTTCTAAGCGTGGCAGCTGAGTCCACTTTTTGAATAAAGGCGGTTAACTGCCCCCAATTGAGCCGTTTGGACAGCGACAATAGATCCAGATAAACCGACTCCAAGGGACGGGTATCCAATCCCCGATTGGCTTCAGCAGCCAGGGTTTCCAATTCTTTTCTAAATGAAGCATTCAGATGATCCTCTTGATACAGCAGGCCTGTCATCAAAATAGCCGAATCAAAAGCCTGCCCTCCAGCACTTGAAACCGGGAAAAACAACGCCAGTGCCTGAAGGGATCGATTGTGCATCAATTCACGGACGCCAGGGCGATTGGATTGCTCCAGATGTTCCACGACAGAACCACGGAACCCACTGGACACAAACCAAGAAACCACGTTTGTTCCCTGCAAGCGGTGAAGCTGGATCCAGTTTTGGATCAAAGGATCGGTATCACCTTGTTGAAAGGCCGCGACCTGTTCACCGCGAGCATTCCCAAGAGCCGTTTCCACTTTCGGCAAATCGGCCAATTGAGAGACAACCGCAGCGCGGTAGAGCAACTCGGCAACACCTGGTTTTTCCAAACTCAACAAAGAAAAAGCCTCGCTGACCAACTCGGGTTCACCCCCGGCTGTTTCCAACACGCCACGATCAACGGCGCGCAGATACGCCGGAGTGAGGATGGCGCCGACAATCAGCACCACACCCAGCAAAAGAAACAGGATGGCCTTGAAACTTCTCATATGAGAAACGACGACCTAAGCAAGATCCAAATTCAAAATCAATGGCAATGTTTTCCAATTCCAACTTCGCCCTTGCCAGTCCCCTCCCCATTGAGGAAGGTTCGCACGAGCATGAAGCCAAACCTCACATTCAAGCATTGCCCCCAATGCGGGCACCCAAAAACGCCAGAGGATAAGATCCCTTTCGAGTGTGAAGTCTGCGAATACACCTACTACTTCAATCCAACCATCGCGGCGGCGGGACTCATTCTGAATACGAAAGGCCAAATGCTCTTCATTGAACGTGCCAAAGAACCCGCCAAGGGCAAACTGGCGGTTGTGGGTGGATTCATCGATAATGGTGAAATCGCAGAGGATGCGCTGGAACGGGAAATCAGGGAAGAGGTGGGCCTCACCGTAAGCAACATTCAATACCTTGCCTGTTTTCCAAACCAATACAACTACAAGAACATCACCTACCCTGTTCTGGATTTCTTTTACACCGCAACCTGCGAGGACACACGGATCAAGCCGGACCAAACCGAAGTCGCCGGATACCACTGGCTCGATCCATGGCTGGTATCCGAATCCGATCTCGCCTTCCCTTCCATGCAAAAAGCCCTCGCCCGCTGGAAAACAACAAATAAATAAATATTCAATACTTACAGGAACGTTGAAATCACGATCACAAATAAATTGAATTTTCTATGTAGGAATAGGACACTTGGAAGTGATGACAGCAGAAGAACTCATCAGCGAATTCAAGCGCATGCCTGTCAACGAACAGGAAAAGGTAATCCATTTGCTGAGCCAGGAGCCGGAATCAGGCCCGACTTATGCCACAAATGCATCCGCTCATAAAGCGGTGGATGAGATCATGTCCGAACACTCGGCACTCTTTCGGAAATTGGCTCAATGAGTTCGCCATTGTTTCTGACACTGGATCAAATAATTCTCTTTCACAGAAAGGGCTTGGACCTTTTTGGCGGCACTGATGGCATTCGGGATGAAGGAGCACTTCAAAGCGCTGTCGCACAATCACTGCAAGTCTATTTTTACGAAAATGGAGACCTTTTTGATATTGCCTCGTCCTATTGTTTCCATATTGCCCAAGCTCAAGCTTTCCTCGATGGGAATAAAAGAACGGCCGTCGCAGCAGGTTTAACTTTTCTGAAACTAAATGGTATAGACACATCTGTAGACATCACGTTGCAATTCCACGAAGCAATGATTCAAATTGCCAACCAGCAAATCAATCGCAAAGAACTTGCCCACCTGCTACGCAAATGGCTTTCCTAAACCAGGGACGCGAAGGTTTTAAAATCATACAAAGACTTGGAAGTTGGTGGAGGAAAGGGCTGCTTCACTATCTTTTATCGCGAAGGTTCCCAAGACACGGCACATTGCTTGTTTGGAAGTTATAGGTATTTGTGATGTTTTAGGGTTTCCATGGTGTCTCTTCAGCGGTTCTTATGCCTCAAGGATTGAAGTGGGTTCAAGACGGAGCTTGCCCCTCCGTTGTTAGGAATCTATTTTTTTGTCCTGCGTCCATCCAGGGTAGATGGCTGCTCGATCCGCATGACAAGAAAACAAGCCAATCTGTCTTTGCTGCTGGCCGGGGCCATTTGGGGGATGGGCTTTGTGGCTCAGTCCAGCGCCATGGATAATCTGGGGCCTTTTCTGTTCGTTGGCTTACGTTTCTTGATCGCCACGCTGATATTGCTGCCTCTGGCATGGCGTGAATCCCACGCCGCCCCGCGCACACTTCAACGCAAGGATTGGTTTGGGCTTTCTGCCATTGGTGTGGTGCTGTTTCTAGGTATGGCATCTCAACAGACAGGGCTACTGACCACCACCGTAACCAACTCGGGATTTCTCACCGGCTTGTATGTGATCGTCACGCCGTTCCTGGCGGTGGCGCTGTTGAGAGAACGTCCGCATTTCATTGTATGGCCTGCCGCCACCCTGACTTTGGGAGGAATTTACTTGTTGAGCGGAGGGGATTTTTCGAAGTTGCGGACAGGAGATCTGCTGACGATTTTGTGCGCTGGCTTCTGGGCAGTGCAGGTGATCATGATTGGCAAGTTCAGTCGGGACACAGCACGTCCATTCACCTTGTCAGCCGTTCAGTTTGGCGTGTGTGCCCTTTTGGGATTGACGGTGGCGATGGTCCTTGAACCTTGGAAGTGGGAAGCAATCCAAGCTGCCATGAAGGAGATTTTGTATGCCGGCATTTTTTCAAGTGGAGTGGCCTTTACACTGCAGGCAGTGGCACAACGATTCACCACCGGATCCCAAGCGGCAATTTTCCTGTCTTCAGAGGCTTTGTTTGCGGCCTTGTTTGGAGCAATTTTTCTGGGGGAGCGAATGGGGGTGAAGGGATATTTTGGCTGTGCATTGATGTTCGCATCCATGCTGTTGGTTGAACTGGCTCCGGAGTGGACCAAACGCGCAAAAAGGTAAGGACCGACGAGGGAGTCTGGCTACAGGCCTCCATCGACAATGCATTTCGGAATTGGATGATGTGTTGCGAGATCTTATTACTGCTTCCTCGAATCGTTGAAGACTTTGTAATAACTGATTGGATCCGGAAAGCTCACACCCACTCCTTTGGCCCAGGTCTCCCATTTTTGAACCATGGCATTTAGGCGGTCCGGCAAGGATTGCGCCAGGTCATGCATTTCTGTGCGGTCCGCTTCCATGTCATAAAGTTCCCAGGGTCCTTTCCCCGACCAGGAGAGTTTCCATTTGCCGTCCCGCATGGCACGATTACCTTCATGTTCCCAATACACAGGTTGACGATGAACCGGTTGATTGCCTCCTTTGAAAAGAGGCAACAGGGAGGTCCCTGCCATGGGGTGCACCTTTTGCCCCTTGCGGACTTCAGGATACTCCGCACCGGCCAATTCGATGAACGTGGGCATGAAATCCGGAAGATAACCGATCTCTCTCACAAATGAACCCCGGGATTGCCATGGAATCCCGGCCGGCCAATGCGCAATCATCGGAGTTGCCATCCCGCCTTCGTGCACGAAATGTTTGTAATATCGAAAAGGCGTGTTTGAAGCATTGGCCCAGGCTTGACCGCAACGAGGTCCGGCCGTTCCCTTGCTGAGCAAGGGATCCCTTACTTGCTCTTCCGTGCCACTTCCCAGAATACCCCCTTCCTGACAGGCCCCATTATCGGACATGAAACAAATCAATGTGTTTTCATACAGCCCCTGATGCTTCAAGAACGCCACCAATCGTCCAACATTTTGATCCACTGAATCAATACAAGCCGCATAAGCCGCCATGCGCAGGTCAAGCAATCGGCGGGTTTCTTCCTCCAGTGAATCCCATTCAGGGCC
>JAQCFT010000198.1 GCA_027619545.1 Verrucomicrobiota bacterium
GATTCCACCATCGCCTTGACATGCGGCGCCACGTTGGTTCGATCCGGAAGGATTCCCCATTTGTCGTTCCAGTAATCGGTTCCGACTTCACGATGCGGCGGATCATTCGGTCCTTGCCAGGGAAAATGAATGGCCAGGTGCGGCAGATAAACAAAGAAAGGTTCATCATGTTTTTCTTCGATAAACCGAATAGCGTGATCCGTCAGTAAATCGGTTGTGTATCCCTCCTCTTGGATCCTTTTTTCATGAGACCACCAATCCGGACGCCCGGAACGATCCACATGGGTATGATGATCGCCGTCCCCGGAAGTCAGGCCCACGAAGGTATCGAACCCCTGGCGTGTCGGTAAAAAGGGAGGCTGATAGCCCAAGTGCCACTTACCAAACATACCAGTCGCAAAACCCCTCTGCTTGAGCACTTCGGCCATGGTCACCGCTTCAAGCGGCATACCGTCAAGGTAATCCGATTTGCCGCTCAAAGGTCCCTCGAATTTTGTTCCAAGCCGCTGCTGGTAACGCCCGGTCAACAAGGCAGCACGCGTCGGGGTGCACATGGAGCCGTTGCTGTGAAAATCGGTAAACCGCAGTCCCTCCTTGGCCAATCGGTCGATGTTGGGAGTTCGGTTGAGTTGGCTACCGTAGCAACCGAGATCCCCATACCCAAGGTCGTCGGCGAGGATGAGCACGATGTTGGGCCTAGCCGAATCAGCTGCCACGTTCAAGGTGATCAACATCCCCCATAAAAAGGCATTTACGTTTTTGAAATTCATGATGGGTTATGGGGGGAGTGTCACAAAAGTGAGACAGCATGAAAAGAGGATTCCCCAAGATGGCTCTATTCTGCTCGTATGGTCCTTCGTGTTGATCCTTGCCTTTTGGCTAAAACTGTGAAGACTCGGCGGTGAAAATTGTCAGCTACGACCAACCAGACAACATCAAGCCATGCAAGCAGATCAGGACGAAACAATCGCAATGAGCGAGACACCCACGATGGTGGAAACATCGATGGCTCCTGATTCTGACGTGTCGGCTTCCGCGCCAGGGATGGGGCACCGTCAGTTGATCGACAATTTTCAGTCCATTGTTCATTCCCAATCCATTTACTACCCGGTGGCCTACCGTTTTCGGGAACGCATTGGGAGTGGGCAGCAGGGAGTGGTGTTTCACGCACAACGCCACGGTTCACGAGGTTGCGTGACCGAGCACGCGGTGAAGGTGTTTGATCCGGGCATTTATCCAAATGTCAAAAAGTACTGGACCGACATGGGGAGGATTGCAGCTCAGGTTTCTCGCTTGCAGGCGGCAAGATCTCCCAACCTGGTGGATTGTGATATCTATGAGGAAACAAACGGCATCGGTTTCGTTCAGATGGAGTTGATTCGCGGAATCACGCTTCTTCAACTCCTCGACCCCAACATTCAACAACTGGTCAAATCCAGGTGTTCGGGCCGGGAGTGGGAAACCTTGATGAAAATTATTTTTAATTGGCACAACAAACAATTGTGCATCCAGCCGGGAGTGGCAATCTACATCATGCGGCAGATGCTTTCCGGACTGGAAACCTTGCATGCCTCCAACTATCTGCACTGTGACATCAAGCCCAGCAACACCATGATCGACCCGCTGGGTTATGTGAAGATCATCGACTTCGGCCGTGCCAACCTGATCAACGAGAAATCTCGCATCCTGCTGGGCACCCCGATGTTCATGGCGCCTGAGATACATGACCGACAACCAGCCACCGTGCAGTCGGATGTATATGGAGTGGGATTGGTGGGATTGTTTCTGATGACAGGAAAACCACTCAGCATCAACCCGGATATCACTGAACAGGAATTGAAAGAGATCAAGTGGCGTCTCCCCAAGGAACTCCCCCGCATGCTGCCGACCTATGTCACCCGCAATGAAAAGTTCGTGGAAATCTTACAACGATTGCTCAATCCCGATCCATCAAGACGATACGATGACGCGAGAAAAGCCGAATCGTACGGCGAAGGATTGGCGATCGTTCACAAGCAACTCACCCAACTGAACATTGACTCGGAGTATCGCCGCGATCTGGCCTATTACCTTGAAAAATTTCAGGGGCCGATGAGTCATCCGGTTTCCCGTTTGACTTAAAGCTTTCAGAATACCCAAGCAAAGACCTTATGTGGGTGGAGCCACAAAAAAAGCCGCCGGTTGTGAAAACCAGCGGCTTTTGAAGAGAAAGGTCTTCAGTTTATCGCACCACTTCCATCACTGCGAATCCACCAGGGTTCCAGGCGGTTGCCAGAGCGTAAAGTTTTTCAACCTTGCCATTTTCGCCGTAGACAGGTTTCCAGGCAGCGTTGTGAATGTGAGTGAACAATTCCAAACCGAAATCTTTCTTCGGATTCACTTCGGAAAGAAGGTTACCGTCCTTGTCGACGACGTAGCAGGGAGCCGAAGTATAGCCCTGAGGTCCACGCAAGCATCCTACCAAGACAAAGCTCTGGTAGAAATCGATGTCACAAGGCAATGATCCTGCAGGGAGATTCACGTTTTCCAGAAACGTTCCATGAAAATCAAAATCCTGAACGCGCGAGTTGGCGCGGTCAGCGATGGCGAGCCGTTTGGTGTGTGGTTCCAGAGTGATTCCGTGCGCGGTTCCGAACAAACCGTATTCACGAGCACCGCTGGCTTTTCCGCCGAAATATTCATCCGTCCAGCTGGCTGTCCAGGGATCGGCAATGGAAATGAAATTTCCGGCTGAATAACCGTCCGCAACATACAGCTTGCCGTCGGCATACTCGGTGTCTGTTGGGTTGAAAGCGCCACCGCCTCCGTAGTAATCATTCAGATCGAGAGGGGAGTTCAGAACAGACACCAATTTGCCTTCATCCGATACAATGTAAACGCGGTGTTGTTCGTTATCCGGCAAAGCGAGGAATCGTTCGCCGTCACCCCGATAAAGAATGGTTGTGTTGTGGAAATTCCCCTCGAGGATCAGCGGTTCGGTCACTGGCAGCACCTTCTTTTCGGTGAGGTCGTTGCTCATCCAGATGATGCCGGCCCCTTTCAGGCCGAAGAACACTTCGCCGGTTTTGTTATCCACGGCAAATCCACCGTGGGCACCCGGCACTTTGGGAGCCACTTCTGCTGGTAACTCACTCAGATCCGCCGCATAGCGAAATTGGAAGGGAGCGCTACCGGCGAGCTCTCCACCCTGCACCGTCGCGGTCACACACAACATCGCCGCGCCTACACTATTGATCATTGCTTTTTTCATGTCCTTTTACTTTGAAATCGAATCCCTGGGTTCCAGTGGACACCCGTTGGTATGGAAACGAAAAGGATCATGCCCTCGGATTTGGTAATGGCAAGGCTAGAATTGTTTCCATTGAGGCTTGGAAGAAAGAAAGACAGTTCTTTGTGTCGGCATACCTTCCTTGAAACTAACTGGTGAAATCCTGTTCTTCGAGGGTCTCAACTTATGCCGAAGCCCCCCCTCCTTCAAAGACACATCACAATGCGTTGTAATATGTTACAAATCATGGCCTCCACGGCATCGGGCCATCCTCTTTGGGTTCAAGGAATTTGGCGTCCACTTCCTGATACCATGCGTGCAGACTGGCTCGCATTCGTTCGCTTTTGTCGGGATGGAGTTCGATCACGTCTCTGGTTTCACCGATATCGTCTCGAAGGTTATAGAGGTGGGCACGCCCGTCTTCGAACCGTTCGATGAATTTCCAATCCCCTTCACGAATGGCTCCACCGGGAAATCCTCCCTGGTTGCTGTAATGAGGATAGTGCCAATAAAGAGCCGAGCGATAAGGCGCAGCGCCCCCCTTAAGTATGGGAGCGAGGGATACGCCATCAAGGTGTTGTTCGGGCTTTAGGGGCAACCCAGCCAGATCCAGCAGGGTTGGATAAAAATCCATGCTCACGACCGGGTAGGCACTGGTGCCACCGGGACGGCTCATACCCGGCCACTTGATGATGTAAGGCTCACGTATCCCGCCTTCGTAAAGCCACCCCTTGCCGCCACGCAGGGGCAGATTGGAAGTGGGGGATCCTTCGGAGGTGGACAACCCTCCGTTATCGGACATGAAACACACGATGGTGGAATCATCCAGATCCAGTTCTTTCAAGGCATCGAGAACACGTCCCACATTGGCATCCATGGATTCCATCATGGCGGCATAGACCGCATGTGACTGAAGCGAACGAACCTTTCGGCCTTGTTTGGCGTTGGGCCAGACCTGTTCCTCTTTCCGGAATGCCTCTTTATCTGCCAGCCCCAATCGTTCAGCTTTTTCCTGGTACTTCTTTACCAGATGCAGGGGTGCCAACAATGGAGTGTGCACGGAATAAAAGGACAAATAGGCGAGGAAGTTTCCTTGTTGATGGTTTTTAATGAACTCAATGGTTTCAGAAGCCAGACGATGCGGCAGGTGTTCCCCTTCAGGTCCGTCTTCCAGTCTTGGATTGGCATATGGCGAAAAGTATTTGCCTGCCTGGAATGGCCCCCCAGCCCGCCAACCGCCTTTGTTCACATCGAAGCCCTGGTGTTCAGGCCAGAATTCTTCAGTCGGGCCCAGGTGCCATTTGCCGGCAAAAAACGTGGCATAACCCGCTTCCTGGAAAGCTTCCGCCAGAGTGATCTCGGAAAGGGGCATGCGATCACTTCTTCTGTTTATGAGCGAACACAAAAAAACCTTCCATCCGCATTTGGATGGAAGGTTTGTGGGTAAAATGGATATTTCAAGATCAGGCCGTAGGCACTTCGGCCACGGTCTTCAGAACGCGTGAGCAGATCTGGTAAGGATCGCCTTGAGAGTTGGGGCGACGGTCTTCCAGGTAGCCTTTGTAATCGTTGTTCACGAAGCTGTGCGGAACGCGGATGGATGCACCACGATCAGCAATCCCCCAGCTGAACTTGTCAATGGACTGGGTTTCGTGAAGGCCGGTCAAACGCAGGTGATTGTCCGGGCCATAAGCTGCAATGTGCTCTTCCTTGTTCTTGTCGAAGGCATCCATCAATTTCAGGAAGTAATCCTTGCCACCCACTTCGCGCATGAATTTGGTCGAGAAGTTGCAGTGCATACCGGAACCGTTCCAGTCGCCAAGGAAAGGTTTGCAATGCCATTCAACATCCACTTTGTATCCTTCGCACAGGCGCATCAGGAGATAACGTGCGATCCAAATGTCATCAGCACACTTCTTGGAACCTTTGGCAAAAATCTGGAATTCCCATTGTCCTTTGGCCACTTCGGCGTTGATACCTTCATGGTTGATGCCGGCTTCCAAGCAGAGCTCCAGGTGCTGCTCAACGATTTCGCGAGCAAGATCGCCGACATTGGCATAGCCAACACCCGTGTAATATTCACCTTGAGGATCAGGGTAACCATCCTTCGGCCAACCCAGAGGGCGTTTGTTCTGGAAGAGGAAGTATTCTTGCTCCAATCCAAACCAGGCTTCTTCATCATCAAGGATGGTGGCACGGTGGTTGGATGGATGCGGAGTGGTGCCATCGGGCATCATGACTTCGCACATAACGAGGAATCCGTTGTCACGCGCAGCATCAGGATAAAGGGAGACGGGTTTCAGCATGCAATCAGAGCTGCTGCCTTCGGCCTGCTGGGTGGAGCTGCCATCAAATCCCCACATGGGACAATCCTCTACGGAATTGGGAGCTTCGCTGACGATTTTGGTTTTCCCACGCAAATTGGGGACGGGAGTGTAGCCGTCGAGCCAGATGTATTCGAGTTTGTACTTGGGCATATATGAGTCAATCAATTTGGATTTTCTTATCACAAGGGCGCTTCATCAGCAGCCGAGCCTGAAGTTAAGCAAAAAGCTTACCAGCACTCAAATTATTTTTGGAAGGACCGTTTATTACGATCAAGGCTGGATATTTCCACGGAATGGAGGTATCCATCATTTGGCATGCGAGAAATGAAGAACACACCGCGGTCCACCGTTCACATTGGATTCGATGGTCGCGTTCACAAACGGTTTTTGGGGAAATATGCCAAGAAGCGCTTTGAGAATGAAGTGCACATCTTGGAACATTTGAAACAAAAGGGCTGTCCGTTCGTCCCTGAAGTGATCTTTGCTGATCCCGATGAACTTTACCTGATAACCACCAATGTGGGTGCGATTGTTGAAAGTCTGAGCGAATCCAAGCTAAAGTCCCTTTTCAACGAGCTGGAACAGTATGGTGTCGTACATGATGACCCGTTTGCCCGCAATGTAACCTATAGCGCTCAACTGGGACGATTTTGTATTATTGACTTTGAATTCGCCACCCTCAAGGATTCTGGGGAAGGTCTAACCCAGGAAGAAGTCATACAAAATAAATGAGCCAAAACTCCGCCCACCAAGCCATCCGCGAGGTCAAATGGACCGCCGAGACCAATCCAGGCCGGTTTCGCCCCAACAACGAAGATGCTTTCCTGTTGGTCAAGTTCGACTTACAGGAACTGCAATACCTTGGAAAAGTTGGAGATTTCCCGCTGGATTCAAATCATTTCATTTTTGCCGTCAGTGACGGTATCGGGGGCGCACAGGCAGGTGAATACGCCAGTCAATCGGCTCTGAAATCGATCTCCAAACTCATTTCACGCAAATTTCATCAGGGGAAAAAATCAATCCAAATCAATCACCAGGAATTGTTAACGGCATTTTGTGAAGAAATCCACACTGCCATCATCGAAATCTCAAGATACTACCAGGAATGCCGCAATATGGGAGCCACGTTAAGCTTGGGATGGGTCGACGGGAGTCGTTTGCATTTTGCTCACTTGGGAGACAGCAGGATTTATCACATCCCCGCAGGGCAGGACATTATTCAGATAACGGAAGATCACACCGTGGCGGCACGCAAAGTCCGGGAAGGAAAACTCACGCCGGCCGAAGCCAAGCGGGACAAATCCTATCACGTTCTGGAAAAATGCATCGGGAGCGGTAAAGGCTTCGACCAGCCTCAGTTAGGTTATCTCGACTTAAACGCAGGCGACAAGCTGGTCTTTTGCACAGACGGCGTAACCGATGGCTTGTCAAACTATGCCATTCAGAAAACAGTGGTCACCCCTCCCCCTTATCTACAGAACATGATACCATCTGAACGTATTGTCAGAGAATCACTTGACGCTTCAGGGAGAGACAACATCACCACCATTGTCGTGGAATTCGAAGCATAGCCGCCATGGTTCGATTGCAGATTCGTGATCGACGCGTTTACACACAAATCGAGCACGCGCCTCTTTAAGCCTCTGTTTGCAAATATGATGTCAAAGATTGAGCAAAAACTCAAATTCCAAGACCCCCGTTTACCATTCCTCATAGATCATCTCCATATAAAATCCACAGAGAAGGCTTCCCTGACTGATTCAGAACACCACCTAATCTGTTCCAACCATGGAGTGCTTGATCCTTTGAAATCCGATTCGCATCTCTAAGAAATATTTTAAGAATAATGCGCTTGCCTTCTCTTCGCGCAGCCAATTCTCACTGAGAAAAATACTTCATCGTGCTCAAAAAAAGCCATCTTGATTAAATATCCACAGAAAAATCTCTGGCATTCTCATATCTGAAAATGGAATCCGAAATGCTAGATATGAGGAAGTTGTTCGTTGAGAATTTAATTTTTGTACCTGAAAACGCTGGGGGTCGAAGTGGCTTTCAGTGAGTAGACGCCAAGGAAGTCTGGTGAATGGTACATTAGTGGGGAAAATCGGCACCCGGAAACGGGTGCCGATTTATTTTTCAGAAAGCATCTCAAGGAAGAGCATATAGTTGTCAATCCACGGATGAGGATTCGCCAGCTCCGCCCTCTTTTTCATCATCAATTTCCTTAATGTCAGCTTTGGCTCTCAACTTTTCCATATAGTCCTCGATCTTCTCAGATCGGGTCTGCTGAATCCACGCATCTTTGACGGCATCCTTGACTTCTTCAAACGGTTGAAGTGTGGAAGGCTGAATTTCGATGACCTTCGCCAGATGAAAACCATGAAAAGATGAGAAAACCGGACTGACCTCACCGATGCCCATGGAAAATGCGACAAACTCGAACTCATCCATCAACTCCCCGCGCTTGAAAAACCCCAGGTCAATTTCCTCGGCAGGCTTGTCGGAAAACTCGCGAGCGATCGTCTCAAAATCCTCACCCGCAACAAGTCTTTCCCGAACCGCGCAACACTCCTTGAACAATTGCTCCTTATCTTCGGTCTGGCGAAGGGATTTGAAAATGTGCAGGGCTCGGACCTTTTTTTCGGTCGTATAGGCTTCCGGATGCCGCTCAAAATATTGCTTTAACGTTTCCTCAGAGGGGGAGTCAATATCACCACAGACGTTGTGGATCAGTTGATCGACTTTGAGATTGACGGTGATCTGGCGTTGAACAAAATCGGCCTGGCCTTCTTGAATTCCCATAGCAGCCTTGAAGGCGTCCTCACCCCCGTAATCCGCGTGCAACTGTTCCAAAGCTTTCCCAATCTCGGCTGGAGAGGGATCGGGCATTTCCCGATCCGCGGTTTGATTCAGCAATAGCCGCCCAACCACATTGGACTTGGCTTGTGAACGAAACTCGTCGTCTCGCTCACAGCAACTCACCTGACTGCGCTGTTCGTGCCAGGACTTGATCTGAGCAAATTCTTCTTCGATCCATTCCGGAGCAACCTGTTCACCATTGACCCATAACTGCATCTGGAAACCGTAACCACAATAGCGTTCGAGGTCAAACACCACACTGCAGTGGCAAACCACCCCGACCTGCCATTCCGGATTTTCTCGAACCAGCTTATGTCAAACCAGAAAACAAAGACTCAATGATTGCCCTCCTGGAGGGGTTGAGGCATGATGTGCCAAAGTGAAGTTATCCGTCAAAAGCGATTATGCGGCACGGGCGGTACTGGGGTTGGCCCGCCAGTATCCGTCAGGAAAATCCGTTCGAGTTGAAGATCTGGCAAAGGAGCAAAGCATTCCTCAGAACTATCTTGTACAGATTCTCATCGAACTGAAGGGTCAAAGAATCGTAAAAAGTATTCGAGGCAAAGAGGGCGGTTACATGCTGAATAAAGCCCCTGAAGAAATAACCTTGGCCGAGATTTTGCGGTGCATCCATGGAGCGGTCTTCGAACCCGCAGCCCTTCAAAGCAAGGAATGTCCTCAGGCACTTCGAAAAGTCTGGTCTGATATGCAAAGCACGCTGGATCAAAAAGCTGAATCGGTCAATTTCCAGCAAATCCTCGAAGAGGACAATCAAACCCGGGAAATGTATTATATTTGATTCTCCCCCCCCTTCCCTCTGGGGCGTGGC
>JAQCFT010000199.1 GCA_027619545.1 Verrucomicrobiota bacterium
ATGAGCTTTGGCGACTGTTTCCCAAAATGCGTCATCGCCGTCGTGGGAACCGGCCCCCTTCAGCTCCGCATGTGCCATCATCGATTCATTGATGGCGAAAGCCGTATCCGCGACAACACTCTGACTGCTCGAACTCCTCACGGACATTTCAATGCCCGGCCCCTGCACTCGCTTCATACGAATCCCAATCCTGGCTTTCCTGGAACTTTGCTTAATCACAGTTGTCATCATTTTTGTGAGCGCTCCCGTCAGAAGTTTCTTATCACCCACCATCCACGCCAGTGTGGAGTCCAATGTGCAATCCAATGTCAAATGTTTGTCGGCAAGCTCGCTGCCAAGCGACCGACAACATGTCTCCATCAACGAATCGGGTGAAAAGGTGGACAACTTCAATTCCAATGGAGGCGAAGCGATGGAGGAATGCGAATGGTCAATGTCCCGACATATCTTTTCCAGTGTGGCGGTTGCAACATGAATGGCTTTCTTCATATCCACATCGGCCGAGGAATCATTTTCTGTGACATCCCTACCCAACACCCGCATGGAGGCATCCGGATCGTTATGAGAAGCATTGTAGATCCTGGAATCCTCGCTTTCCCCACAATGACAGAGAGCCTCCAAATGACTCATGCGCAACATATTCCGCACACGCTGCCGAATTAAAACGGAACCGGCAGGTTTCTCCAAAAAATCGTCAACACCCGCATCAAAGGCTCTGCCAAGCACTTCATTGTCAAGAAAAGCCGACGATAGAATGATTGGAACATGAACATTTTGGAAGCGTCTGCGGAATTGCTTCACAAATTCAATGCCGTCCATTTCAGGCATCATAAGATCCACCACGACACAATCCGGCCCCACCAGCTCAAGCCCCTCCAAAGCTTCGATTGGGGATGTAAAACAAACGACGGAACAGCCCATGGATTTCAGGACCGCTTTCAGACCGATTTGAACCAACGGTTGGTCATCAATGATGGCTACGATGTCTTGACTTATGATCCTTCTCCGACTTATCCAACACTCATTTAAGACCGGAGTAACTCTCTCATCCAGCCCTTTTTCGGAAGCATCGGATCACATGACAAAATCGTGACAAAAAGTATCTGGACGCACGAGTATATTTATAAGTTATAGTAGCTGCAGACGATGACAACCATTTCCAGCACACACTGATCACCACAAATAAAAACGGGAATGCCATGAGACTGGATCTCGCAGACACATCCGAAAGGAGCACCTGAACGTAATACCTTTCAATACGGAATCACACATGAACGGATCAGGATCAATTGATTTTAAAAAGATTGCCGATCATGCCGATCAACCGGTCTTCTCGATGACCGCAGAGGGGAAAATCAACTATGCCAACCTGGCATTTCAAAAACTGATTTCACGGTCGCAGGAGGAACTGATAGGAGTGGATTTTCTGGATCTCATATCCCCCAACCACCAGGCGGTCTTCATCACACACTTCAAAGAAATGCTGACCCGTCCCACTTCCTCTCGGATTTCCACTTTATTGGAGGACAGCCAGAATCGGACCCATCCTGTTACAGCAACCTGCCATCCGGACCTGGGCACAAAAAAGACGAACTCCATTTATGCATTTCTGGAAGATCAAACCGAACATATAAGAATCACTGAAATCGCCCACGTCCTTTCGGAGTCATTGCGATTCGCCAGTGAACCCATATTAATCACGGACGCAAATCTGGAGGAACCGGGTCCCCACATCCTTTTTGCCAACTCAGCCTTGGAAGAAATGATGGGCTACACGAGTTCCGAACTATCCAACCAGTCTCCAAGGATCTTCCAAGGAAGGGAAACTTCCACCGCATTCAGACGGCAGCTCAAAGAAACGCTTAAAGCAGGAAGACACTTCAGCGGCGAAACCATCAATTACACCAAACAGGGAACTCCAGTACCTGTTCGAATGGAGATCGCCCCAGTCCGAAACAAAGAAGGCGCCATCACCCACTTTATCTCGGTCGAACGAAACATCAGTCTTCAGAAGCACCGGGAACTTCAGCTTCAAAAGGAAAAAGCATCGCTTCGGCATGATGTGGAATCCATCACGAGGGAGATGCGGTTGAAGATGGCAGCCATGGATGCCATGATAGAGGGACACGCCATTCTCAGGGATAGTTGCTTTATCTACGTCAATCAGGCACACGCAACTCTCTATGGATATGAGGCCAAGGATTTGCTGGGGAATTCCTGGGAGATGCTTTTTGACTCATCGGAAAAAAAACGCCTCGAGGCCGAAGTGATTCCCTTGTTGGAAGCCCGAAGGCACTGGAAAGGAGAAGTGCGTGGTTGCCAAAAGAGTGGCAGGTTGGTTCCCATTGAAATGCAATTGACTTACCTCGCGTCAGGGGAACTGGTCTGCACCAATCAGGACATCAGTGAACGTGTTCAGGCACGACAGGCTCTCTCCAGACAGAATAAAATGCTCTCAGCCATCTCAAATCTCCACATCCAGTACATGACACTGCCTGAGAACATGCCAGAAGGATATTCCAGTTTGCTGAACATCCTGATCGAGACGACTCAGAGCGAGATGGGACTGATTGGAGAAGTCCAAACAGATGGGCTCGGAGATCCGCTCCTGATAACGCTTGCATTGAAGGGCATTTACCTGGATGAAACGGTCAGCCCTTACTGGCAGAAAACAGAAGATCAACAATTTGAATTCCGAGGGGCCGACACGGCGCTTGGAGATTGTATCCGATCGAAGAAAACGATCACAAGCGACCACCCTGTGGACGATCCCACATCAATCGGACTTCCTCCGGACCACAAACTTTTGAGTTCGTTTCTGGTGCTTCCCATTATCCGAGGAGAAGACATTCTGGGTATTATCATACTGGCCAACCGCAAACAAGGCTACCCCACAACCACTGTACATGAACTGGCCCCCGTTCTCACCACTTGTGGAAACATGATCGAGTCAGGCAGGCTAACAAAGGCGAGAGATCAGATTGCCGAGCAACTCAGAAGAAAAACACTGGAATTAAGCCAGGCCAACCTCAAGTTGCGACATTCCAATAAGATGAAAGATCAGTTCCTGGCGAGCATGAGTCATGAATTACGTACCCCCTTGGCTGGTATTCTCAATCTTTCAGAGGCCCTCATGGAAAAAATCTACGGGCCATTAACTCCCCACCAGCTCAAGTATCTTAAAACGATTGAGGACAGCGGACGGCATTTACTGGACTTGATCAATGACATTCTGGATGTCGCCAAAGTTGAATCCGGACAAATGCATCTGGCATGGAACGAATACAACATTGCAGACGTGGTCGAAAGTGTGAGAAGACTGATCAAAGAAAGTGCTCAAAAGAAAAAGCACCGACTGAACTGCTTCGTGTCTGATCCGTCAAACCGTATTGTGACCGACCGTAAGCGATTGATTCAAATCCTGGTCAACCTCCTTTCCAACGCCGTCAAGTTCACACCGGATCAGGGTGTCATCGAACTGTCGGTGGATTACTGCGAGGCCAAGGATGCCTACACCTTCCTCGTAAAGGACAATGGACCAGGTATTCCCAGAGATCATCACGACCTGATATTTGAGCCATTTTCGCAATTGGATGGCGGCCTGAACAGATCACATTCGGGCACCGGTCTGGGCTTGTCACTGGTCAAACAGTTTACCACGGCACTTGGGGGTCAAGTGGAACTGATTTCCGATCTGGGAAAAGGCACGGAATTTAGAATTGTCATTCCTCGGAAATTCAAGGATCCGATGGAGGTGTGCGAAATTTAAAGCATCGGCCAGGCTAAAGGGGCTTAAGTCCGAGTTTGACTACCAAACCGCTCTGGCCCGTCCTGTTCCTAAATTCCACCACACCGTCAAATTGCCACACCTCCAGAGTAAGGGTCGCCAATCCCAACCCCAAACCAGGAACGTTGCCGGTCGGATCCTCCTCAATCTGAGTGTAAGGCCGTGCCAACCAAGTGAGTTTGGATGTCTCCACCCCTGGTCCATGAAAACCAGTTCCAGGAAGGAACCGTTTTCTACCCGGATGTCCACCCGGACGGAAGGTGCTTGATCAGGGTGAAACTTAACAGCATTGTCAAACAATTCCCGCATAACCATGGAAAACGCCTCCTCGGAGATACGATAACGGACATCGGATGCTTCAGCCATGACATTCACTTCAAGCTGTTTTGTCATCGGAATCACATCATAAACCTCTCTGATGATCTGCTCCATCCGCAACACCCGCATGCCATCAACGACACGACGAAAACTGCGGGAGACAAATGTGTGATGCAAAATCTTCTCTACGTGGGCATGAAGCGAGCCCAACGCTTCGACGGCGATCTGTAACATGCTATCCTCCTCCTCGGAACGATGCTCTGATGCCTGATTTTCTGCAATGAGGCATTGAATCGCCATGATTGCCTGATGAAGCGGCGTGTTTAGTTTGTGACACATGGCCTGCTGAAAACTCATCCTCTCCCTCGCTCGTGCAATCTTGTCTTCGATATCACGAATCTCAAAACAGACAGTCTTACGACCGCAATGATACTCCCACGAAATGGGGCAGAACAGGAACCAGACTCCACCGTCGTCATCCGCCAAACAAAGCCAGACATAACGGGGTCCTTCATTCTCCCAGCCCTCATGAACCTCAAAAGCATTGTGCGGGCGGGTAATGGCTTGCTTTTGTTCGAAAACTTGAATGAGAGAATATCCTGCCTTCAACTGCGCCTCGTCATTCGGAACCCCCAAAATCGAACACCCCCTTGGGTTCGCCCATAAGATTTGAAAAGTTTGATCCACTTCGATGAACCCGGACAAGGAACGGTTCATCGCACGTTCCGCCTTGAGCCCGGCTTCCGTAATCCTACGTTGCCGGTTGAGTTGGATGAGATTCCGAACTCGCGTTTTCAACACCCCTTTGGGAAAGGGTTTTTGGATCAAATCATCGGCACCCTTTTCAAAAGCCAGATGGATCTCATCCGTATAGTCCAGGGCGCTCATGAGTAGAATGGGTGTCGTATCCAGTACCGGCAGGCTTCTTAACAGTTCCAAAACCTGATACCCGTCCATTTCAGGAAGCATGATGTCCAACAGGATCAAATCAGGAAGCCGGGATTCCGCCTGACTGATCGCATCCTTACCGTTGGAACAAGAAATGATCTGGCATTCAAGTGGCGCCAGCAAAGCTTCAAGACTCATCAATACGACCGGATCGTCATCGACAAGCAAAATGGTAGGGTGATGGAGTTTGGGGAATTTCTGCAGATCAGAGTGCAACATGGGAAACGCTAGTTGGCAAAGCTGTTCACAAATCCATCCACTCCCTGACAAACCAGGGAAAACGACTCGTTCCAACAAATGAAATCAAACAGGTAGCTCCTTGACTTTGCTTATGATAAAACCAAGCAACTCTTGCAATTTGATCGGCTTGGACAAATAGAAGTTGGCCCCCGCCTCCAAACAACGCTTGGCATCCCCATCCATGGCAAGCGCAGTCAAAGCAACAACCAGCAGGTCCCGAATATCCTTTTGCTCGTGTGAACGAATAATCCGCATCACTTCAATGCCATCCATACCTGGCATCTGGATATCCAACAATAAGATATCGGGAAGGTTTCCTTCCTCGAGATGTAAGAGGCATTCATTACCACTATGGCAGATGCTCACATCGAGTCCCGCAATGTTCAGGTAGTCACCAATGATCGAAGCATTCAACTCATGATCATCCACCAGTAACACCCGAATGTCTTGGTCCATGGGCATAATAAAGAAATTTCTTGCTTGGTTTATGGTCGGCACCAGGCTCTTAGTGCCATTGTTATTTCGCTATATTGAATCAGATCAAAGCCGGGCACGTCAGAACGATGCAGTCATCCTCTCATCAACAGCATCACTCCTGACATACTAGCCCTCTGCTTTTTCCTCATGATGCAAAACATACCCTCCCCCATGCACTGTTCGCAGGTAGATGGGATGCTTGGCATCGGGTTCTATCTTTTTGCGGATAGCAACAATGTAATTGTCCACAGTCCGACTGTTCGGAGCATAAGTAAACTTCCAGACAGAAGCCAGCAGATCATTTCGTGAGACGACTTTTCCCTTGGCCAGATAAAGAAACTTCAGAATCTCGCTTTCTTTAAGATTCAGTTCGATGGGATCACCTCCTGGTGCGGTCACTCTTCTGAGCGAAAAGTCTATCTTGGTTTGTCCCAGATTGATCTCTGTTTCTTCCACCGCGTCGATGAATCGACGACGAAGCATTGCTTCGATCCGGGCCAGCGCTTCTTTATAAGAAATTGGCTTTACCCAATAATCGTCGGCCCCGCAATTCAAGCCCCCCAACTTGGAATCAATATCTCCTCGACACGTCAACATGACGATTAAATGAAGAAATCCCGCGGCGCGCAGTTTTTCGACGACTTCATCACCCTGAATATCAGGCAGCATCCAATCCATCAAAATAATGTCCGGATCTTCCTTCATCCCAAGCTCCAAAGCCCGTTTTCCGCAATTGGCACCCAACGCCCTGTATCCCTTGATGTCAAGATAATCGATCCAAGACTGAAGCAATTGAGGCTCATCTTCCACCACTAAAATGGTGGCACGTTGATGGGTGGTTGGTTTCTGTTCGGTATCACTCATCCAACGAAACATTGTTACAAATCCGGATGCTTTTCAAGGCCATTCGGCATCTGATCGCCTCAATTCAATCCAAATTTGTCACGTATTTGTAAAGATCACTGAACATAAAAGTTAGACCTCTTCCATTAGGCCCCATTGAATCAAGACCCCTCAATGGTCATCCATTTTGATTTATACCTCCGGGAAAATCAGATTGCATTCATCCAACTGCCTGCATAAGTTGATTTCGCAACGGCCTCGCGTTCGAAACCCGGAATGCTTTCTTTGATTAAGGCCGGGGTTTCGAATTAACATGGATTCAATATTGCATGGCTAAAATCCTCCTGATTGATGATGAAGAGGGAATGAGACGCTGGACGGCTCAGTTTCTGCGCACGGCTGGTCATGAAGTTGTCACAGCTAAAGACGGTGTTGAAGGAACGGAAACCGCCGAATCCACCAAGTTCGATCTGGTCATCACCGACATCATCATGCCGGAAAAAGAAGGACTGGAAACCATCATGGACCTCCGCAAACAGGACGCCTCTCTTCCCATCATTGCCATTTCCGGCGGTGGCGTCATGAGTTCTTTCGAGGTACTGGACATGGCAAGATCTTTCGGTGCCGTAGCTACCCTTGACAAACCGTTCAGCGGGCAACTACTCCTCAAGACTGTGGACAAAGCCCTGGGAAAAGAAGAGGGGCACTGATTCCCTTCTTACAGGTCATCAATGCCCCCCGACGGGCGCTACGTGGGATCAATCGTCTACCACGCTGAGTGAACGCCAAGTTGGTTCATCAATTTTTTCCTTTTCCTTTTCCTTTGCTGCTCTTCTTACCTTTATCTTCCCCCTTGGCTATTGATTTGGATACTGAATCTTCTTTATCGTCGCTTTTGGATTTGGATGCTGAGTCCTCTTCGCTGAGGTCCGCATAACAGGAGACCATCCCCTCCCAGTGAGCGGCGGCGGTCATCAGCAAATCGATCGCAGGGTCCGGCTGCAGCAATCCATTTTCTTTCACCATCACGGACCGAGCATATCCGGCTCCGATCAAAGTGGCTCCAGATTCCATCATGAATTGACCATTGGCCACCAGATAAGTTCCGATATAAGAACCAGTCGCCTCATCATCTTCCTCAACTGTACCGAGTTTAGCCTGATCTCCCTGGATCTGGAAGAGAACATCCTTTGGTCCGCCATTGATCACTGACATTTCAACCCCATCCATGTGCAACTCACCCACAACATCAACAATGATGGGTCCGTCCGTTAAGTTCATTTGCAACGCGCTGCCGCGTTCCACTTTGAACTCACTGAAGCTGTAATGACCGCTCACCAATTCAACCGTGCTGTTTCGCCTGGCTTGCAATGCTTGATACATGCCGGGAGCAAGAAGAACCGAATCATTCTTTCCAACGCTCACATCACTGCCACCGGAAGTCAGGTTCAGAACAGGGAGTTGGATTTCCGCCATCGAAGCGAAGCTTTGGTTTTCGCTAATCACACCTCCGACACTGGCACCCTTGGCCAACTTGACATCACCAGCCGATACCACATCACCACTGACCTGGACATCTTTCTTGAGGTCAACCCTTTCACCGGAAACAATCGCACCGGCGGATGATTCCTGATGCAGGGTCACCTTGCCGCCCGCGTCAACAATGCCCCCGACTTGAGCATCCTGATGCACTTGAACATCACCCAGAACATTGAACACATCCCCGGTCACCAAACTTTTCTTGTGCAACTGAATGGAACTCATCCCGCCAATCGTGCCATCCACGATGGCGTCCTCTTCGAGTTTGAGTTCGGCACAACCAAACAAAGCATCCAAAGCTGCGAAACGAGGTAGCACGGTCACCGTTCTCAATTGAGTGATCGCATTGTTTCCGGAAGTGTCGACCGCATCATAGGTCACCGTGTATACACCGATGGATGAGGTATCCACCGCGCTGTTATCCGTAGCAACGGCCACACTTGTATCACATACATCGGTCACCGTGCCTCCTTCTTCCACATAGACGTCGTGTTGTAACAGGACGATGTCTGAAGCACCAATGATCGCAACGACTGGCGCGATGGTGTCTTCAACAACGACAGTTCTTACAACTTGAACAGCCTCATTTCCAGATCCATCCACAGCGTCGTAGGTGATCTGATAAGTTCCCGGAGAATCGGTATCCACCGAACCCGCAACAACCACCTGAACGCCGCCATCGCACGCATCAAATACCGATGCTCCATCTTCTGCATAAGTATCCAGGTGACACTCCAACACAATCAATGCTTCACCATTCAAAGTGATCACAGGAGCAGTGGTATCCACGACCGTCACGGTGCGAACAACCTGTGCAGCAACATTACCGGACGCATCCACTGCGTCATAAGTCACCGTGTAAGTTCCCAGCGCAGTCGCATCCACCGCATCACCGCCGATGGCCACCGTCACGTTCGGATCGCAAGCATCCGTTGCAATCGCTCCCTGTTCCGAGTAGGTGTCGATGCTGCATTCCAAAGTGATCGCTGCATCTCCGTTCAAGGTGATCACAGGTGCGGTAGTATCAACCACTGTGACGGTTCGCACGATCTGAGCGGCCACATTTCCAGAAGCATCCACGGCATCATAAGTTACCGTGTAAGTTCCCAGT
>JAQCFT010000200.1 GCA_027619545.1 Verrucomicrobiota bacterium
CCCTCAAGCGCCAGAGGTTGATCGGGGAAATGCTCAGCCAAAACACGACCGACAAGCGGCAGATAAGGTGATCGAGCGGGTTCCTCCGGAAGCTCTGGCTGACCGGAAATGCTCCGTGATACCGATCCCAGGACGAAACCCGACGGGGTGACCTCCTGTTGTCCGGAGAACTGGCTGCGTTCCTCAAGAACATCTCCTGAAGCGGTGACCAGTTCCGCCACCCAGTTGTAAATGTTGCCCCCCTGATAATAGACGGGCATCACAACCCGTTTGCGGGTGTTGGTGGGGAGTTCGATGGGGATGGATTGGGAAAAGTTGCTTCCGGGATCTCGCAGGCGGATAAAACCGGAAAATCCTGGGCCCTCATGATGCAGTTCGAACGTGAAGGGGCACCAGTGATTTTGTCTCAACACATCTCCGTAGCCCGGAAAAACATCAAATTGCAGACCGGCGGCGTGGCCCCGAAAGGATGAAAGCTGCAGCAGGAACAAAACAACCCAAAGGACCCTGAAGCCTGGGAAACGTTTCAAACGATGAATGAATGATTGGTTAAAGTTCATGTTGCTTCGTGGTTCGATTATTCCGTTGGTCAGCGACGCATTCCCGATTCATGTTTTAGGTATCGATCCGGCACATGCTTGTCGAGATGCTCGATCGGATGTCCCGGGTCCATTGGAAATTTTCTTCCCTCTAATACCCAGTGGTTACCGTTTATGTTACAAGCCCGTCGCCATTTCAAGTTATTCCTTTTTAAGAGACTGGACGCACGGCGGTTATTCCCGGAGAATCGGTTCGCCCCTGGATGAGTGCATGATTTGACCATTTGATGATGCGTGCGGAAGAGGTCAGGCAGGCAGGATGGAGCGCCTGCGGGGTGCGGAAAAGGCGCCTGTAATCCCGATAAGTGTGTCAGATAGCATTTTTCCTGCTTTTTCATATTGACCCTGTACTTAAAATTTTGAACTCTCCCCATTTCGCTTGACGGCGTCCCGTGTAGTATTATGAGACACACCATATCAGTTTTAGTTGAAAATAAGTTCGGCGTGCTGACCCGCATTGCCGGATTGTTCAGCGGTCGTGGATTCAACATTGACACTCTCAATGTAGCACCCACGCACGAAGACAATGCGTCCCGAATGACCATTGTGACGCAGGGTGACGATGCTACTCTGATCCAGATTGTTAGGCAACTGAACAAGCTTCCAGAGGTGCTGGAAGTGCAGGATTTCCGCGAACATTTGTATGTGGACCGGGAGTTGGTGATGATTCGAGTCAAGACCGATTCCAAAAGCCGCTCCGAAATCATGCAGATCACCGACATCTTCAGAGCCAAGATCATTGACGTTCACCCTGAGTCAGTGACCATTGAAATTACTGGAGCCGAAGGGAAGATTGCCAAGTTCATCGATCTGATGGAAACGTTCGGCATCGAAACCCTGACCCGCACCGGAACAGTCGCCCTGCCTCGGGCCTGATTTCATCCCTTTTTAAATCGTAGAGATTAAAGCAAACAACAAACGCATAAAGAACATGCCAGCAAAAATATACTCGGATAAGCACGCAGACTTGAACGTCTTCAAGGGAAAAACCCTGGCTGTGCTTGGATTCGGTTCCCAAGGACACGCTCACGCCTTGAATCTCAAGGACAGCGGGTGCAACGTTATCATCGGCCTCTATAAAGGCAGCAAATCCATTCCTGTTGCCAAGGAAAAAGGATTCAAGGTCGTCACCACCGCCGAAGCGGTCAAACAAGCTGACGTCATTTTTGTTGCTTTGCCCGATACCAAGCAGGCCTCTGTTTACGAATCGGATATTGCCCCCAATTTGACCAAGGGTAAAACCCTTCTTTTTTCACACGGATTCGCCATCCATTACAAAACCCTGGTCCCTCCCGCTGACGTCGACGTGATCCTGGTGGCCCCCAAAGGCCCCGGCCATATCGTTCGTCGCCAGTTCGTGGAAGGCAAGGGAGTTCCCGCCCTGATCGCCGTTCACCAGAACCCCAGCAAAAAAGCCAAAAAAGTGGCGCTGGCATGGGCCAAAGGCGTCGGTGGAACCCGAGCAGGCGTGTTGGAAACAACATTTAAGGAAGAAACCGAAACCGATCTGTTCGGCGAACAGACCGTTCTTTGCGGCGGAACCAGCGCTTTGATCATCGCCGGTTACGAAACATTGGTGGAAGCCGGATACCAGCCCGAAATGGCCTACTTCGAATGTCTGCATGAGCTGAAACTCATCGTGGACCTCATCAATGAATCCGGTATTCACGGCATGCGATTCTCCATCTCAGAGACCGCCAAGTGGGGTGATGTGAGCGTCGGGCCCAAGATCATTGACGCAGGTGTCAAGAAACGTATGAAGGCCGCCTTGAAAGCCATTCAAAATGGAAAATTCGCCAAAGAATGGGTCAAGGAATACCAAACCGGCTACAAGAAGTACAACTCCCTCCTCAAAGCAGGTGAGAAGCACTCCATTGAGAAGGTGGGCGCTCGTTTGCGTAAGATGATGCCCTGGATGCAGAAGCGTGCTACGGGCGGTGTTCAGAGTTCTTACTAGGACACTTTCCTTACCAGATTGCAATTTGATCCGGCGGTTATTTCCTGGCAATGGATGTGACCGCCGGTCTTTTTATGTTGTCAGGCGACCGCAACCGGCGCATTTTTACGGTGTTGTTAATGGATTGAATATGGCTGAAACGATGCATTTTAAATACGGCTGCCTGCTGGTCTGCCTGATCCTGGGCATGGCTGCCGCTGATCACAGGATGTCTGCTCAGGAGTCCGCAGAAGACATCGACAGTCTGCGTGCATCCTACCAGACCATCCTGGACCGCAATCCATTCAACCTCCAACCCCCGCCACCTCCCCCAGATCCCGAGCCGGAACCAGAACCGGAGGAGGAGAAAAGTCCTGAGCTGGACGAATTGAATCTCAAAATCGCCGGTGTCAGCGCCAAAGATGAGATCAAGCGGGTGTGGATGTCCATGACACTGCCCAATCCAAATCCCGATTTGCCACCGGTCGAGCGATTCTTCGCCTTCACCGAATCTGAAGATGAACACCATGGGGTGAAAGTGACTCAGATCGGATTCGACGGGAATATTGAAATTGAATACTACGGTAAATCACACAAATTGGAATTTGAGGAATACCGATACGATGGAGCCAGCGCGAAAAAGGCAGGAGGCAAATCCAACGTTAAAACCCCGACACGCATCAGCGCTCGTGAATTGATCCGGCGGCGTGCTTTGGAACAGCAAAATCAGAATTCTGGAAACACCACCACCGGAGGTGCAACCAACAACAGGGGAACGACCAGTGGTTCGCTCCTGCGTGGATCAGGGGGCAGTGCCACCCGAACAGGCATGCAACAGATTCCAACCCGTCAAAGCCGCCTGTCCACCTCGAATTCCTCGCGTGCTCCGGCCAAACCGGCCTACACGCGGGAAGAACAGATTCTGTTGATGGAAACGCAGAAGGCCCTTGCCGAGCAGGAAGGGAGAAGTATGCCACCCATTCCGAGTTTTAACCGGTAGGGATTTTCGTGCGTTTTTGACATGCTTCATGCGCTTCTTCGGTCACCCTGGTAAGGTTGCGTTGAGCTGATGAGCATTCAATCCCCATCCATCCGTAAAGTTGGCTTTCTGGGAGCCACCGCCTTGGTGGTTGCCAATATGATCGGCACCGGTATCTTTACCAGTACCGGATTTCAAATTGCCGACATGCCTTCCCGAGGCATCATCCTGTTGGCCTGGTTGGTTGGGGGAGCAATCGCCCTGTTGGGGGCCCTGTGTTACGGGGCGCTTGCCCGACAACTTCCCGAATCAGGCGGAGAATATTTCTTTCTATCCAAAACCGTACACCCGTCAGTGGGCTATATCAGTGGGTGGATTTCCCTGCTGGTAGGATTCTCGGCTCCTATTGCCGCAGCAGCCTATGGGACGGGGGTTTACTGTCAGGATTGGTTGCAGGGAATGGACCCGAAGTGGATCGGGACAGGCGCTGTCCTGCTGCTTGGAATCCTTCATGGTATTGGGGTAAGGGAAGGGGTGATGGTTCAGAATCTGGTGGTCTTTTTGAAGATCGTGATGTTGACAGGATTCATCGGGTGGTCCTTGATGCACCTGCCCGCTGCAGAACAAATCCCCGCTTGGAATCCGGATTGGGGGACGTTTTCTGTCTCACTCGTGTGGATTTATTTTGCTTATTCAGGCTGGAACGCTGCCGTCTACATCGGGGGCGAAGTGCGTGATCCCGACCGTAATCTCCCGCGTGCCATGATATTCGGAACGATCATTGTCGTGGTGTTGTATCTCCTCCTCAATATCGTGTTCCTGTGGTCGGGCCCGTTTGGATCCATGGCCGGTCGAGAGGACGTCGCTCGTGTTGCCGCTGAATCCATCGGTGGGCGGCAACTGGCTCAGTGGATCACCATGATCATTCTTGTATCCCTGATGACGTCCATTTCGGCCATGCTCATGGCAGGCCCCCGGGTCTATGCCAAGATGGCGGAAGACGGCTATCTGCCCGGCTGGATGAAAAGCGCCCATCCTCCGGGGTGGGGGAACATGATTCTTCAGATCACGGTTGCGCTCATGCTTCTTTGGATTCCCACCTTCAAGGACCTCCTGGCCTACATCGGATTTACCTTGGGGATCGGGACGGCACTGACGGTTCTTGGACTGGTGAAATTGAAGATGAAAATACATCCAGACCTCAAGGTTCCCGGGTGGCCGATCGTTCCGATCCTGTTCCTAATCATGGTTCTTTGGGTGACCCTTTTTTCCATCTGGCGGCAACCACTCCCAAGCCTCTACGGGTTGTTAACCTTGGTCGTTGGCTGGGTGGCCTGGTGGGTGCATCGGGGCAGGGGAAGCAAGATAATTGGTCTTTGAAAAAGTAAACCCCATGCAGGCCGAGCCTGCATGGGGTTTGGTAATACTTAAAGGAACAGCCGCTTAGTTATTTGGATTCGGTTCCGTGGCTGGGACGGGTTGTTCGAGTTGGAGAGGTGCTGTTTCCGCCCCGGCAGAGGGAGCGATCGCTGGAGTACCTTCCGTTGTTGCTTCCTCGGTGCTTGTGGCCTCACCCTCGGGAGCGGTTGCGTCCGCTGTAGGTGTCACGGTGATGGGCGCGGTGGTTGCACCTTCTTCCACTGCGGCCGGAACCGCCGGTTGATTGGCAATTTCCTGTTCGAGCAGGCGTGCGTTCCTCTTGGATTCGTAAGAATTCATGATGGACAACAGCAACGCAAGGCCCAGAAACAATCCGGCGCTGTACTTGGTGATTTTGGACAAAGGTGTTCCGGCTCCAGCGCCAAACACTGCTTCCGCAGCGCCTGCACCGAATGCCAGTCCGGCACCCGCTTCCTTCTTGGGCAATTGGACCAGGATCAACAGAATGAGGAACAAACTGTTGAGCACCATTATAATGGTCAGTAATCCGATGATTAAGCTCATACTTCTTTCAATATCGTATTTTCAAAAACGAGCAGCTTGTCAAAGCCTGGCTCAGGTTGCAACTCCCAAATTTAGATGCTGTTCAGGATGATTTCAGAAAAACTCTTGGCATCCAGAGCCGCTCCGCCGACCAAAGCACCGTCGATATCGGGCTGGCCCATCAATTCCCGGGCATTGCCAGGCTTGACGCTGCCGCCATATTGGATGCGGACCTGTTTGGCTACATCTTTGCCATGCAACTCTGCCAGCACACTGCGAATAAAGGCGTGCACATCCTGAGCCTGTTCCGAGCTGGCGGTTTTGCCGGTGCCAATGGCCCATACAGGTTCATAGGCAATAACGGTTTCCAGCATCTGCTCCGAGGTGAGACCTGCCAGGCTGCCTTTTATCTGGCTGCCCACAACATCATTGGTGACGCCTGATTCACGTTGTTCCAGGGTTTCGCCCACGCAAATGATGGGTTTGATGGAAGCCGCATGTGCGGCCAATGCTTTCTTTGAGATCAGAGAATCGGATTCCTCCTGATATTGGCGGCGTTCGGAGTGTCCCAGAATGACATAACGCACCAGGAATTCTTTCAACATTTCAGCGGCGATTTCACCGGTGTAAGCACCGGCGGTGTGTTCGCTCATGTTTTGGGCGCCCAGGCGAATGTTGGATTCAATGACTTTCTTGGAGACGTCACTCAATGCGGTGAAGGGCGGGCAGACGACAATGTCGACTTCTTTCACCTGGTTGACTTCTCGGACGAGTTCCTGGACTAGGTCAAGGGATTCGGCAACGGTTTTGTTCATCTTCCAGTTGCCTGCGATAAGCAGTTTGCGATCTTTTTCCATAACGACTTTCAGTAATTGTAGGTCAAATTGTTTCTTTTTTGGTCACGGTGGCTTACTGGTCAGACAATGCCGCGACCCCCGGGAGTTCCTTCCCTTCAAGGAACTCAAGACTGGCGCCTCCACCAGTACTCATGAATGTGACCTTGTCACCAAGTCCGGATTGATTCAGGGCCTTGACGCTGTCACCGCCTCCAATAATACTTTTCGCTCCGTTGTTGGTGGTGGCGTCGGCCACCGCTTCTGCCACAGCAAAGGTTCCCTTTGAAAACCGCGGATCTTCAAAGATTCCCATGGGTCCGTTCCAAAGAATGGTCTTGGCGCTGGCGATTTTGGCTTTGTAAGTAGTGGCTGTGTTTTCGCCGATATCGACGCCTTCTTCCGATTCCGGGATGTCGGGATCGGTGTTGTGGCGCGGGTTCTGGAATTCCAGGATGTTTTTTCCTTTGGAGTTCAACTTGTCGGTCACGACAGGGGTGACGACCGTGTTGTCTGTTGGGAGCAACAATTCGACGCCGCGTTCTTCAGCCTTCTGCATGGCCGCCTTGGCGACATCCACTTTGTCGGGTTCAACCAGTGATTTGCCGACCTTCAATCCTTTGGCCAGTTTGAAAGTGTAGGCCATGGCCCCGCCGATCAGCAGGCTGTCCGCTTTTTCCAGCAAACGGTCGATGACAGCTATTTTGTCGGAAACCTTGGCTCCGCCCAGAATCACCACAAAGGGACGCTGCGGGGATTCCAGCTCGTCGCCGAGAAATTGTAGTTCGCGTTCCATCAGCAATCCTGCGGCACATGAGCCGCCTTTTTCACTGATGACCTTCGCGATGCCGGCTGTCGAGGCATGAGCCCGGTGTGCGGCTCCAAAGGCGTCGTTCACGTAGGCATCGGCATTTTCAGCAAGTCTGGTTGCGAAAACCGGATCATTGGCTTCTTCTTCAGCGTAAAAGCGCACGTTCTCCAACAGAAGGATATCCCCGTTTTTAAGCGCCGAGGCGGTTTGGGAAACCTTGTCCCCAATACAATCGTCCACGAAGGCAACCGGGCGTCCCAAAAGGTCACTCAGTTTCTGAGCCACCGGGCGCAGGGACATGGAGGGTTCCTTCTTGCCTTTCGGGCGGCCAAGGTGTGCTGCGAGAATGATCTTTGCCCCTTGGTTCACCAGGTGATCCAGGGTCGGGATGGTGGCGCGGATACGTGTATCGTCATTGATGATCATGTCCCCATCCTTTTCTTCCATGGGTACATTGTAATCAACGCGCACAAAAACGCGCTTTCCGTTCAAATCGACATCTTTAATGGTTAATTTTGCCATAATCCAAATACAGACCGGCAAACATAGCAAAGACGCCCTTTGCGTCAAAGGGTTTCACGTAAATTTTTTATGACAGGAGGCTGCCAGGCGTTGCCTATTCGTCGCCAGCAGCCCTGGCTAGTCGGTCCCGCACGCCTTCCCAGGCAGGGGTGTCAGGGACGGCTTCCACAAGGATCCATTTGGGACCAAGCTGGTCGCAGAGAAATAGCTCTGCATAAAGCGCCCTCGCGTAGGCCTCCGGGTCGTGCGGAATGAAGCAAACCCGCAGGAAATCTGCTGGTGAAGGAAGGTCTTCCAGCCCCAATACGCACGCCTCGGCGGGCAGAATGCCAAGCCGGCGGATCTGATTGATCAGATCGTTCGGTTGAGAAGAATCTGATCGGTCAAGGATGATCACGCGCGCTTTGGGTGCGTAGTGTTTGTGGTGCAGCCCCGGGCTTTTCTGGGCACCCGAAGACTGCTGCGCTGAGCGGTGCATGGTGTTCGGAGCGACCGCTCGGAGTGATTCCAGGTGAATGATGCCCGGGCGCAGCACGGTGGGGTTTTTTCCGCACAGGTCCAGCACGGTTGATTCGATACCGACGTTTGCCGCACCCCCATCGACGATGAGCGGGATGCGCCCCTTCAATTGTGCTTGCACGTGTTCGGCTGAAGTCGGGGAAAGCTGGTTGGCCAGGTTGGCGCTGGGGGCCGCGATAGGGCGTCCCAGGTTTTTGATGACAGCCCTCATGAATGGATGCCCCGGCCACCGAACAGCCACTGAATCCAAGCCGGCAGTGATGTCATCCGAAATGCGGTCCGATTTGGGTAAGACAAGTGTCAGCGGCCCCGGCCAGAAGGCCTGGGAAAATTTCTCGGCAATCTCCGGCCACTCACGGACGCATTCCAACAGCATGGACTTGTCGGCCACATGAACAATGAGGGGATTGGTCGAAGGACGGCCTTTCGTGGTGTAAATGGAAGCAACCGCCTCCGCGTTGAACGCGTCCGCTGCCAATCCATACACCGTTTCAGTGGGAAGGGCCGCAAGACGACCACTCGAGAGCAAGTCCGCAGCCCTTGACGCAGCTTGCTCGAACTTGCTCGCGCTCTCAATGGTGAGGATCTCTGTTTTCAATGCAGTCAAGGATTGAACGAACAGTGTTATGACCGGCAGGCCCGGGGCGTCCCGACAAGGCACCTTGTGGCCTCCCAGGGAAATCCCGAAGCAATTCCCTCAGTAAAATAATCCAGCCACCTGATGAACTAAAACTTCAAAGATTCAGCCGCTGAAACAGCTGCCTGCATCAGGCGCTCGGGCAGAATACCCAGGTAAATCATAAAGATACTGCAAACCCAAAGTGTGACCCGGGAAAGCGGTGATACCTGAATTTCTTCGGGGACCATCTGCTGTTTGCCCCAGTAGATGGTGCGGATGACTCCAAAATAGTAATAAAGTGAAATCACCACACCCACAATGGCTACTCCAAGAAGTGCATAGTAGGAGGAAAACACGGCGGCCTGTTCCAAAACTGCCTTAAACAAAAGGAACTTCCCGAAGAATCCCGCCATCGGAGGAACACCCGCCAGGGAGACCATGGCCAGCGTCATCACGCCCGCCAAGCCCGGGGCGCGTTCGTGAAGTTTTGCCAGGTGCCCGATCTCTT
>JAQCFT010000201.1 GCA_027619545.1 Verrucomicrobiota bacterium
TCCAAAGGAAATGATCACAACAGCGAAGTTACCAAATAAGGTAAACATGTCAAATAATCAATAACGGCTATATCGCTGGGCGCTGGGGAATCATGCTTGAGGTGAAATCCATTCTGAAACAATTCAAACTCTCGGAAACCGACCAGGGAGCATAAAAAGTAACACTCAAATGAACACATCCTTCTGCCTCGGTTCTTTCGCATCAGACCCCCTAATTTAACATAAAGCTGATTAGCATTTAAATGGCGACCGGCTTGAAAGATTGACTCATTTTGGCAATCGGAATAATGGTTTAAATCACAAGAATGACGAACGAATATATTGAAATCGACCTAAGCAATGGAGAAAAAGAGGCCATTCTGGAACATGCCTCATTCTTCGTCACGGACGACATCACAAAAGCTGATCTATCGGACAAAAGGAAAAAATGGATCAGGTTTGAACCCTACGCCATCTCACAAATAATCGGAGAACTGTCTTACGTTTTCAACCGTTGCACTGATAACTACAAGTTTGACTTGCTGGATCAGTTGATCAGCCATTTGGAAAATTATGAACAAAACCGGTGATTTAAAGGATTTCATTTCGAATAGAAATTCCAAATGTCAAATCTGACATGGCTTCGCTTATGAAGAGGAGAACACTTGGCAGAAATTTATGTTTGGTTGGATGCTTGCTGATATGGATGCATCCTGTCATTGCACATTGCGAAACCAAAGAGTTCCCCCTGACTACAGGCCGTCTCTTCATCCCGAACACCGGAACCATTCGAACTCAAGCGCCGGACCTGATCCTTCACTTGCATGGGGCTCCAGGGACGGTCGAAAAGAACATACGGCGGTCTCACCCCGATGCCATCCACGTGAACATCACGCTTCCGGGATTGTCCAGTGTTTATAAAAAACATTTCCAGGATCCAAGCGTGTTTCCTTCACTTTTGGAGGAAACCAAAGTCATTCTCAGCAAAGAAGGGCATGCCACGATGCCGGCCTTTCGCCGCATCATCCTCATGTCGTTCAGCGCGGGATTCGGAGGTGTGCGTGAATTGCTCAAACAACCCGAAAGTGTCGAACAAATCGACGCCATCATCATGGCGGATTCCATTTACGCTGGATTCGTGGGGGAGATGGAAGATCGCAAGGTGAATTCCTCCCACATGGAACCATTCCTTTCATTCGCAAAACAGGCCGTCGCAGGAAAAAAGCAGATGATCATTTCGCACACTCAACTGTTCACCCCGGAATACGCATCCACCAAGGAAACGGCAGCGTGGTTGATAGACGGACTGGGTGGCAAACGCATTCCTGCACGCAAGGAGCACCCTGGAGGAATGGTTGAATGGAGTCATTTTCAACAAGGCCGGTTTCAAGTTTTTGAATTCGAAGGTGAAACCGGCGAAGAACACATGAAGCATTTGACACATATCGGCCTGTTTCTGGAGATGATTCTTACGGAATAACACATCGCAACCGACTGGTTCCCTCCTATAACGAGGTCTCGTTGCGGCAACTTTCAAGAATGCTTCTTCGAGCCATTCCTCAAGCCAGATGAAATAGTTTGTAACAATTTCCCCTGCTCGTTCGTTCTATATGCGAATTGCATGTTAAGGGAATTACAATTCAAATATCTAAGCAACCGTCACGCAGACGATGTCTTCCGGTTTGCACTCGCGTTGCTGGGCAACCATGCGGACGCTGAAGATGCGGCACAGGAGGTATTGATCAAGCTTTGGTCTCACCTGCCGGTCCTTACGGTCGGAAGAATGAAAACGTGTATGCTGACCACAACTCGCCATCATTGCCTGGATCAGCTCAGAAAACGTCAACGCAAGGAAAGTGTTCCGCTTGAAAGCATAACGAACATTCTTGAATATGAAGACACCGATCTCAATCTATGTCAGCCAGATCGACAAGCCATTCATGAAAAGGTCATACAAGCGCTTGAGTCGCTCCCTGAAAACCAACGAAGCGCCTTTGCCTTGTATGAAATCAATGGACTGAAATACCGCCAAATAGCAACCACACTCAATTTACCCCTGAACTCCGTGAAAGTATACATCTCACGAGCCAGGCAGAACCTGCAACAACAATTAAAAAAGGAGTCGTCATGGATCAAAAGTTACATCGATGGATCCAAATGATGCGTCAAAGCAAGTGCCCGAAAGAGGTGCATCGAAAGGTTCGACGGCGCATTGAGCTTTCTGCCTGCTCCGATCGAACCCGAATATCTGGCTTATTCGCTTGGACAGAACCGGCAGGCGTTGCGGTATCAGTGATGATCTTATGCATGCTGATCGTCTTCCAATGGAACCCAAAGACCTCCAGTACCTTTGATCTTAAGAAAACACAAACCATCAACCGCGAGTTGGTGGCCTTGGAGGCCAAGCAATCATTGGTTCTACTCGGGGACGTATTGATCGAAGCCGGAAGACTCACCGAAGCATCGCTTCGTCGAGAAATGGAACCAACCCTTCACCGAAGCTTTTCAAACCTGCAACAAGTCATCAAAAAGAAAGGAATAACAAATGAAGAATAAATTAAAAACCATCATCGTAACAGCCTTGCTGGCAGTAGCAAACATGGCCAGCGCGCAACAAAGCATCACATCGCATCCGGCATACCTGCCGATCGATGAAGCCCTCGACCTCTCAAAAATCAAGCCGGAAGTTAATGTCAACCTACCGAAGTTCCTGCTCACAGAAGCAGCAGCCGGTTTTGACTCAGATACTTCCATTGGCTTGAAAGACGCAGGAATCAACCTTAAGGAATTGATTCAAGATATTAAATTGATCAGGGTGATTGTGGTTGAATCGCAACCCAAATACGCATCTGAACTGGAGGAAGGAATCAAGCAACTGAGGGATCATTTAAACAAGAATTGGATGCCTTTGGTAATGGTTCCCGACGGGGGTGTGGGTGTGTATGCCAAATCGGATGATACGGGAGAAAAGATGGAAGGCATCGCAGCTGTGATTGGGGAGAAAGGTGACGATACGGTAATTATCAATGTGGTCGGCAAGGTGCCCATCGCCAAAATCATCAGTCTGGCTTTAGCCCAGGACAAACTCCCCAAAGATCTCCTTAAAAATCTGGGAGGATTCGCCATGGGACAATCTTCTTCTGAACCTGACATCGCAACGAAGAATGAATCCTCCGATGCGGGAGAGGGCACACGTTCGGAGGCAGCTGGCAAAGGGACGAATACCAATAACTGATTACCATTACCGGATCATTCACTTGGCATCTCGTAAATCACATAGGCCGCCGCCCGCAAAAAAAAGCGGGCGGCGATTAATTTGTCCAGATGCCCCCAAGGAAGAATTTTCGTTCCATATCAAAATGGGAAATCAACTCACCTTCATTTGAACCACGGGAGATCATCTCACTATGATTGCTGGGTTGATAACGTGCACCATCTTGAGCAAGTGAAGGACAATTTCATACAACAAAGTATGACAATCACTGCCATGTTCATCTTGATGATGGAAGATGTCGCGAAGGGAGTGAATGCCATTAGAGATTGATCATCCATAAGCTATCCTATAGAAGTTGATTCATACCATGACACGAATTACGCGTATCCTATTAGCCATTTTTGTTGGATCACTCACTATGCAGTCACAGGATTTCAAGCCGGTGAAACATATGATCGACACCCATATTCACTTTTACGATACCACTCGAGACGTTGAGATGGCCTGGCCCCCTCAAGACGACGAAATACTCTATAAGCCTCATTTACCAGTGGAGTATTCCAATCTGGCAAAAGCATCGGGGGTTAGCGGAGTTGTCATCGTGGAGGCAAGCGATCATCTTGAGGATAACAAGTGGGTGCTGGACCTGATCGCAGGTGACGATTTCTACATGGGGCTTGTCGGAAACATTGATGTTTATCGCAATGATTTTGAGGAACAATTGGTAAAGTTGAAGCAGGACAAACGATTGGTTGGACTGCGTCCGCGGGGCCCAAAGCCAATCAACTTTTCCGACGAAATCGTAATGAAGAACCTAAGCACTTTGGCAACACACGACTTAACGATGGATTATCTGACAAATGGCGGTGGCATCCCGGGAATTGACACCATCGATGCCGTGGCGCGCGCCGTACCATCGCTGCGCATCGTGGTCAACCACTGTTTGGGATACAACTTTGACGGAAACCCACCGCCGCAAGACTGGACAACAGCGGTGCAACGACTCGCAAAGAACAAAAACGTCACCTGCAAAATTTCAGGACTCTACCAGCGCTCCGTCCCACAACCGGCGCCCCAGTCAATAGACCACTACCGGAGTGTCCTGGAAGTATTGTGGGAAAACTTTGGCAAAGAACGCCTGATTTATGGGAGCAACTGGCCGGTCACCAAACACACCGGCACTTATCAAAGTTTTGTCGAGTTGGTGGATACGTTTATCTCGGAAAAAGGTCAAGATGCACGGGAACACTATTACTGGAAAAACGCAGCGACCGCATACCGCCTCCCTTTACACTGACAAAATCAAACCGGAGCTCACACACTACTCAAGCAAATCTCTTTACTTTGCTCGAGGTTTACCGACCAACATCCGAATGCCATGGCTTCATTTAGCGCAAAGGTTTACGCCTTATATTTTCAATGCATGGTTCATTGCAACAAAAAGAAACGAACAGCCCTTTTCTTGCACCTGCTGGTATTTGGCCAACTGTTGCACGGCCAAACTGTGGGTTTCGAACAGGCCAAACCTGGACCATTCAACAGATTGGAAACTGCTTTAGGCATATGGGAAAAAGAAACGGGCCTGTCTAAAATCGATGATCAACACGCCAAGACGGGAAGGCAATGCCTTCAACTCCAGGGAGGGACTCAAACAAGTATCACACTCGATCTGGCCGATGACATCAAAAAACCCGGAGACCTGACCTTCTGGGCCGAACGATGGACCGCTCGGAAACCGTTTACGTTCCGCATTGAAAAGAAATCCGGCAATGAATGGGAAGAAATCTACAACGGCGACGATCAAATCCTCGTCGGCGGAGCCTTTCTTTCCCAAATTTCCGTGCATCTTGACGATGCCAACATCAAGCGCCTGAGATTTTCAGTAAGTAGCCCGCCCAATACCGGTGTGCTGATCGATGATGTCCGATTCGTACCGGCCCGCCCGCAAAAAATCGTGAACATTCAATCTGTCCCATTCACATTACCTGCTCTGGTGGGAGTCAACGCGAGTCCTTTGCTGAAAGTTAAAATAGAAACGGAAGGCAGCCTAAATCCAATTTCTCTAACAGAAGTCCAAGCAACGCTGATCTGCAGGGAAGGCGATGTGGAATCTGCATGGGCATACTTCGGCGGCCCGAATGACGTTTTCACAACTGATACAACATTTGGCAAACGGATGAATGTCGGCGTGTTATCGGATACACCACTGACATTCTCGGGCAGGCAAACACTGCAGAGTGGAGAAAACTACGTTTGGATTGCATGCAAGCTTAGAAATCATGCCAATATCGATCATCATGTGGGAGCAAAGATCACCAGCATATCAACATCCAATGGCGATCGTATTAAAATCCAATCCCCCCTCCATGCAGAGAATGGGCGTTGCAGTGCGTAATGGTGGAGATGAAGGCATCCACACTTTTCGTATCCCAGGCTTGGCAACCACCAACGACGGCACTTTGATCGGAGTCTACGATATACGAAGACGAAGCGACGGCGACCTTCCGGGTGACATCGATGTCGGCATGTCCCGCTCAACAGACGGCGGCGGGACCTGGGAGCCCATGAAAAAAATCATGGATATGGGAGCTGATCCCGATTCGCGCTACGACGGCATCGGTGATCCCGCAGTGCTTGTTGACCGAAACACGGGCACCATTTGGGTGGCGGCAACCTGGAGTCATGGGAATCGGTCATGGGTGGGTTCCGGCCCGGGTCTGGAACCTGAAGAAACAGGCCAACTCATGCTGGTGCGCAGTGATGATGATGGCGTGACGTGGTCAAAACCCATCAACATCACGAAACAGATAAAAAGACCTGAATGGAGCTTTATCCTGCAAGGGCCAGGCAAAGGTATCACCATGCAGGATGGAACCATTGTGTTTGCCGCACAATACCAGGATCCACCCAGTCCCAATAACAAGACCGCTCATCGCCTACCGCATTCCACCATCCTCTATTCAAAAGATCATGGCAAAACCTGGCAGCTGGGCACCGGGGCTTTTGATGACACAACGGAAGCACAGGTTGTTGAAACACAACACGGCTTACTCATGCTGAACTGTCGATACAACCGCGGTTCGGTGCGAGTGGTCATGACCACAGAGGATATGGGGCTCACCTGGAAAAAGCACCCAACCTCAGAGCGCGCTCTGATCGAACCACGTTCCTGTATGGCAAGCCTGATTCATGTGGATCGGGAACTGGGAATGAAAACGGGCAATCGCTTGTTGTTTTCAAATCCCGACAGCACCAGCGGCAGGCACCACATGACCATCAAAGCGTCCATGGATAACGGTTTCACCTGGCCAACAGAAAATCGTCTACTGCTCGATGAAGGCATGAGCGCCGGCTATTCCTGCATGACAATGATCAATGAAAACACAGTCGGCATTCTTTATGAAGGCAGCGAAGCCCACATGACGTTTCAAAGGATTCCCCTGGAAAATATTGTCAATGAACCAGCCCTCAAAAAGCAGAAATAAAACCACAGGCTTGGAAAGCCAAACATTTCTCAACTCACGCAAGGCTACCAAGGCCACCCAAATGACGCTTCTTTTTCCACATTTAGCCCAGCCCCTCCAAAAAAACCTTGTGTCCTCGTGCCTTAGTGAGAGCCCCAATATCAAACCACCCCATCAATTAGTTGACGTGCGATTTTTCGTTTCCTCGATCTCAATGGCTTTCTTCAAAAAATCTCTGCGGTGTTTGATAAAATTTTTCACCTGTTCCATACCACCTCTCCAATTCCGGTCCCCACCCCATTTGGTTCGATCAAGATCCGCCTCAGGTTCAATTTGATCTACGAGCGTGTCGATGTAGGTAAACAGGCGTTCTTCAGTGAAAACAGTTTCAACAAGTTATTTGAGACGCTGAATATAAACGGTGCGCAGGGAAGGTGTGTCAAACAATCTATCTGCCATCCTGTTCCAACCAGTGACGCCCGGTTGTTGCGCTGCCCCCAGGAACAAAGGCAATTCATAGTAATCAAAACTCCAATCCCAATAATCTCCAAGAGTTCGGTCCAGATCCCATGGCAACGCAAAAGCGCGCCCGGTGTTGTCGGCTTCAAACCCGATGAAATGATTCTTATTAAATCCATCCCAGTTTTGACACAGTGTGCCTGCGCACAAAAAGTTGATGTAACGTTCGATCTGCACACGTTGTTCTAAGAAGTCCGCCAGGTCGTTCGCCGTTTCGAGTCCTTTGCAGAAATCGGCCAGATCCGCATAGGAGTCCTCCTCACGGGTTTCCTTTTCATAATGACGTTCGTATTCATTTACGGAATGGAACATGCGTTCGTCAGATTGATTGCTCCGCGAATCCGCTTTGTACAAAGCAGCTCCCTTCAGATCTTGATCTTCCAGGTATCGTTTATCGGGTTGCTGGATCGTCGTAAACAATCCCCAAAACCCTCCATTTACCTCGAGATGCACATGCTGAGTCTTCAGAGAATAGGCTTCCGCCAAATCATAAATCCGATAAGACAAATGTTCCCGAATCAGTGATGGATCCCGCCAACCGGAATTCAAATTGATCCGCGATTCTCCCCGAAACAATTTATCTTTATTGAAAAAGATCTTGAGTGATTTTTTTGGCCAACTGCGCGCATAGGCTCCCCGAACCCTGACCTTGACCTGATCATAAACTTCCCCATCAAACACAAACGTGGCCGGATAAGTTTGGTCTGAACGTCCTGATGAATGCATTCGCATCATATCCTGTTGATCCATCATCAAATGGTAAACCGGCAATTTTGATTCCACCCTGGGACCTTGCACCCAAAAGGCTTCATTGGGTGTGGGCCTATCCACCGGAGGAAAACGAAATCGATTGCTTTTTGAATCCTGAATCGAAAACCAATAACGAACCACCGTGTTTTGGGGTAAAGGGGGGAGATTTACAGTCAATTGCCCATTGGATCCACGGTTGTGAAAATGCCCGGCAGTCTCGATGTCATGGACAAACAACTCACCATTAATCTCTAAATGGAACTGCAATTTTGCTGCCATGTCGGCAAGGGATACCAGAGCCTTTATCAACACGTGATCACTCTCAGTTGGAGCCGCAGGCTGTTGCGATACACCAAACACACTGTTTGTCGGATTGTCATCTCTATGGAAGGTTGTCCGACCAGGCGTTGGAGAAAGAGTGCCCCATTGCGACGGATCGGTTGGATTTGAAGTTGAATGTTTTAACTGCAACGAATCCCCTGCTCCATCGCTCGAGCCTGACCATGGCGGCTTGTCGCTGTATTCAACACTCAAGTAAGTAGTCCCTCCCCCATCTTTTAACCTGATCGTTTCTCCTGAATTCTTCAAACCTCCCTTATAGGCCCCCAAAACCTTGGGAGTTTCACCGAAAGTTTGCCGAAATCTAGAGAGATCCTTACAAACAATAACCGTCTCTCCGGGTTCAAGAATGGTGCCTTCCGGAAAGGAGAATTTGACTCCCTTAGTCAAACTCCATGCCCCCATATTCACCGAAACATCCCCGGCATGATGAAGTTCAATAAACTCCGTATCCTTCCCCATCGCTTCAGTGGGATGATAAAAAATTTCACTGATTTGGATATCCGTTTGGACGCCACGCGTCGATGCAAGACTCGAAGTGATTTTTGAAACATCGAAATCAACTGCAGGCAACGACGGAAAATCCATACCGTGCTGGTTAGGTCGGTATCGGTTGGGTTCATAGCGCTCCACAGGAGCAGGTTGATGACGAACGACACGCTGCCCTCCTTGATCAGAGGAGTCTTTGGACCGGGACCATGACCAGTAGACAATCGCGACCAATACAATGAGCGCTCGGGCGTTTCTTTTGAATGTTTTCATGATGTAGCGGTGCTGAAATTTCGAGACATCGATGCCGTCAAGCCAATTCAGGGGGTGGCATCCTTGAGTCTATAGATTTTGAAATGGTCGATGGTCTGATGATTGCGGACCGTTCTGAATGCGAAGTGACCTTCACGCAGTGGTTCAGGATCATGGAAACTATGGTAGACTTTGCCATTGACCCTGAATT
>JAQCFT010000202.1 GCA_027619545.1 Verrucomicrobiota bacterium
CCGCTTGAGTGCTTCGAGGTCGCTGATGCGGTAAGGTTCAACGTGGGCGATGAACAGGTGGCTTTCCAGCATTTCCACTTCGAACACCAATTGATCGTCGTTCTCGATGTATGTTTCGATGGTTCGCCAGTCTTTTCCATTCTCGGACACTTTGCAGATGGTTCTGTTTGACACCGGCACACCGGGTTTGCCGTTCCAGACATTGTTGAGATTGTTCAGAACGATGGTGTGTCTGGAGCCTTTTGTTGCCTGGAGTTTGAAGTGCCAATGACCGTTGGCCCTATTGGGGCTGTCCCGTTCAAGATCATAGGTGAGGTGGACTAGAACACGACCTTGGTCATCCAGTTCGTACCATATCGGGGATGCATTTTCGAAGCTGGTGTCGATGTAATGAAAGTCGGGATTGATTTCAGTCCGGGCCACCGGGTTGGAGGTGTCACCGATTAGTCGGTCCACCAGGATATCAAATCCGAAAGCAATCTGGAGGAGGACACCGATGACCAGCCATGTTCGGGCTGCATGATTCACTCTAAAAGCGGGTTGTGGTTTCATGGGTTTTAAAATTGCTTCTTATTATACTGATTGCCAAAAGTCTTTGCGCATAAGGGGCTCGCTGATGCTTCTTATTCTCACGCCCGCTGCGCTAGGGACGCAGTGACGCAGAGTTTTTTCTGAAATTACTTTTGGCAAACGTTATAACTGAAAACGCCTCATGGTGTATTTCCATGAGGCGTTGAAAACTGTATGTTACTCAAGTTTCGGTTCTATCGGATGATGGAACCATTGACTGGTCGTGTTGTGCGGTCCTGTATCCAGATAATGTCCTTGTTGTTGGGTGAAGGCACATTCAAAGGAATATTACCGTTCTTTTCCAAAGTTGGAACAGTGCGGGGATCTGTCCAGCGTTTGATCTCTGCGTGACCATCTGCAAAAGAAATTCCAGCTGCTCCGTTGTGGTAGCTGGCGGGATAGTCAGTGATTTTGGTTGTGGAAGGATCCGGATATCCGGGCATCTGGGTAACCCAGAATCCGTCGTTGATGCTATCCTCACGTTCATCGATGAATATCCAGGTCTGGCTGGCGCCCGGATCGACGAAATCGGAAGTTTTCAGATACATGCGCCATTCGGGGCCGCCAAACCAGGTATGTTTCCCGTCGTGACCGCCCGCCCATGAGCTCATGGACATACTGCGAACGCGGGGCATGACCCGACCATCGTCTGTCCTGACCGTTGATTTATCGGCCGGACACTTGAAAATATCGGCAGAGCCACCCGTATAGCTGAAAAGCGGGCTATTGGCGATAATGACCGAAGGATCCCAGTTGGCAGGGCTGGAAGAGTAACTGATAACCCCTCTTCCACCAAACATCCAACCATATTCATCGCCATATGCGTGAGTGATTCGATCTTCGTTATCATCGGCATAAAACATCCATGCCAGCAGCAACTGTCTGTTGTTATTCATGCATTTGATGCCGGTTGCTTTGGCCTTGGCCTTACTGAGGGCGGGCAACAGCATTCCTGCAAGGATAGCGATAATGGCGATGACCACCAGCAATTCGATCAATGTGAATCCGGTAGATCCGCGGTGGCGGAGACGGCTTGTTTTTGAATGATTCGGGCGCATGGTATTTCAGTTTTTATAATTGGATATTACCCTAGTCCGAAATCAGCATTATTCAAGCCAATTTGACCAGTTTGGTATTTCATAACCCTTAAGGAGTCGAACTTGGTATGGTTCGAAAGCAAATTTGTAAGTGACGTTGGGTTGCAGGCCTCCAAAGGGCGCTTTGCCTTCAAAAACCGGCGCCCACTTGTTGGATGAATCGGGGAGTTTTACCGTTAAAGCAAGTTTGTTTGGGGTAGTGTTAATGAGAAGCAGGTGGTTTAAGCCATCGGCATCTTCGAGCATGGTCATCGAAATGCTCGGTTCAAGTGTCGCGCTGCGGCGTTGCTCGTGCGGATCGATTTCGTATCGTGGAAGCCACCATTTGCGTTGGGCGTTCAAGAGGTATGGGTTGTCATTGACGGAACCGATGACTTGTTTGAGCCCTTCCCACAACTCGGGATGTTCCCGGATGTCCCATTCGCCCGAGCGATAGGTATAGTAAAACAGTCCGTTCATCCCTTGAGCCAGCGACATGAAGGTCATGCAACGTATTTCCTCGGTGGTGGGTTTCCGTAGATTCTTTTCCCCGGGAAGCACCTGTTTGAAGTAATGCCAGTCAAAAGCTTGCAGTACTCCGTAGATGGGTTTTGGTGTGGAAATGGAGGTGCGTGCCCAATAGAGATGCTGGGCAAAATGGGCCAGGGGCATCCAGGGAACGGGATAGTTATCCAGCATGAGGATGTCGGGGAGATCCCCGTAGTCCTTGACATGCATGCCGTGAAACAGGACGAGACTCACCGGTTTTTGGGCGGGAATTGATTTGAGTAATCGTTGGTCCATTTCCACCTTCCAGGGTGGGATGCGTTGCATATCAGGTTCATCCACGAGGTACCAACTCAACAGGGCAGGATGGTGATCCAGCGATTTTACCTTCTCCCTTGTCGCGTTGACATTGAAGGAAGGACCGGAAGAAGATCCAGGGGAGGCGATGACTTTTATGCCAAGCTCATGGGCGGTATCGAGAAATGTCTGGTCTGCGGAGCCGACCACGCTGTTAAATCCGGCCTCATGAACGAGGAGAAGGTCTTCCGGATGATGCACACCATACATGCCAATAGGGAAAAAGTGTGTCGAATCTGCGTGTAACCTGTGAGTTAAAGCGAATCCGAGTTGCGAAAACGCCAGGCACAGGATGGTTCTTTTCCAACATGACAGGACGATATGCATCCCCGTGAGTTTGTACACACCTTTGAAACTGTCAAACCCGGCTTTGTGCGATTTACTTCGGAGCAATCGGTAGGTCTGTCATTTTTCACAGGACAACATGGGCACGAAGACATGTTTAAAATCCTTCAAGTCCGTGCTGGAAAAAATGTCTTTAAGGTGTAACTATCCTTTCTGGGTTGGCGTTGTAAGATGTGCTGCTTGAGAAGGGTGGTATGATTGCCGCCTTTGACAGGGAGCGCATGTATTGACGATTAGAAAATAATGAAGAGATTGATCCCATCCATTACACTGGTTTGTTTGCTACTTGGAACGAAAGGCACCAGCGCAGAGGAAGTGCGTGTTGCAGAGGATTTCGGGCTGTTTGATCAGCGTGGCGATTTCCATCAGCTATCCTATTATCACAACGATCCGAAAACCAAAGGCATTGTCCTTTTCACTCACGGGATTGGGTGCCCGTTGGTGCGGCTGCGGTATCAGGATCTAGAGAAACTTTCCGAATCCTATGCGTCCAGAGGGATTCAATTCTGGATGCTCAACGCCAATGATCAGGATGAATATGCTGATCTGGTGGAAGAATCCGACGCATACAACCTCAATCTACCGATATTGGATGATGCCTCCCAGGAAGTGGCAAGATCATTGGGCGTTGATCGAACAGGCGAAGCCATTTTGATTGAGACCACGGGTTGGCAGATCGTCTTTCGTGGGGCCATTGATGATCGGCTGACCTATGAAAAGAGGAAGCCCGAAGCCGCCGAGCATTATCTGAAGGACGCCCTGGATGCCTTGCTGGACGGCAAGACGGTCGAAACGGAAAAGGTCGACGCACCCGGGTGCCTGATCAATTACCCGGCATGGGAGGCGCATGAAGAGCAGCCGGTTTCATATGCGAAGGACGTTGCGCCTTTGATTCGTGAAAAATGCTCCGGGTGCCATATGAAAGGCGGCATTGGTCCTTTCGCGTTTACCAGCTATCGCAAAGCCCGCGGGTGGGCGGATATGATGCGTGAAGTGGTCATGACCAGACGCATGCCTCCCTGGCAGGCGGATCCACATCACGGGACATTTGATCAGGATCTGTCCCTGACTCCCGAAGAACAACAGATCCTGCTCCATTGGATCGAACAAGGCACTCAGCGAGGTGAAGGAAACGATCTTCTGGCGATCAATCCCCCGGAAGCCAAACCCTGGATGCTTGGCGAACCGGATCATATTCTGGATATTACCGAGCAGCATGTGCCGGCGGATGGCATCATTGATTACAGGTATATTCACATTGACTCTCCTTTCGACCAGGACACCTGGATTACCGGCGTGGATGTTCTCCCAGGCGATCGACAAGCCTTGCATCATGTGATCATCTATATCGTTCCCCGCGAAAGCGATGACGAGCGCAAACGGAAGTGGTTGACCGGATACGCTCCCGGTGTGCGGGGTGGTTTGTTTCCGAAAGACTCGGGCATTCTTCTCAGAAAGAATGAACGGCTGCTGTTTGAATTGCATTATACCTCTTACGGCAAGGAAACGATCGATCGCACCCAAATCGGGCTTTATCTGGCCGAAGGCAAGACCGAACACGATTTCCGGACCGGGGTGTTCATCGACCAATCGATCAAGATTCCACCGCACGCTCGAGCATTTCCGTGGAGTCAGTCGAAGGACATCAAGGAGGATATCATCCTTTACTCGATGAATCCGCACATGCACTTTCGTGGAAAGGCCATGCGGTTTGAGCTGGAAACACCCGATGGCAAGAAAGAGACATTGGTTTCAGTGCCGAATTACAACTTCAACTGGCAACATACCTACGTGTTGGCTCAACCTCGACGTGTTCCTAAAGGCAGTAAACTGATCCTGCACGCCGCTTGGGATAATTCCGAACGCAACCCCGCCAATCCCGATCCTGAAAGGGAAGTTCCTTGGGGGTTGCAAAGCAGTGACGAAATGTTCTTTGGAACATTCCAATATGTCCTCGATCGCGGACAGTCTGTGTCGGGAGAACTATTGTCTTCTGCCCAATAACACATGCTTCTGAAACGATGCTTTGATTTGGCTTTGGTCATAATATCGGCACCTTTTTGGGTGCCGATACTGATCCTGGTGGCCCTGATGGTGCGATGGCGGTTGGGAGCCCCGGTGTTTTTCCGTCAGGAACGACCGGGGTTGAACGCCAAACCTTTTCATCTCATCAAATTCAGGTCCATGACCGATGAACGAGATTCCGACGGCAACCTGCTGCCGGATGCGGACCGGCTTCCGGCCTTCGGTCAGTGGTTGAGGTCCACCTCTCTGGATGAGTTGCCCGAGCTGCTGAACATTCTCAAAGGAGAAATGAGTTTCGTCGGCCCTCGTCCGTTACTCATGCGTTACCTGCCACTCTACTCAACAGAACAGGCCCGGCGTCATGAAGCCGTGCCCGGTGTCACGGGTTGGGCGCAAGTCAATGGGCGCAATGCCATTGGTTGGGAGGAGAAATTCAAGCTGGATGTCTGGTATGTTGATCACCGTTCGTTGTGGCTCGACATCAAAATTCTCTGGCTTACTTTGCTGACCGTCGTGCGTCGTGATGGCATTCAAGCACCCGGCGAAGCCACCATGCCATTTTTTGAGGGCAATCACAAAGACCCAGCCTAAGCGGTATCACATCCGTTGAGAATCCGCGGTTTGCCGTAACGACCCCTCCAGAGGTCAACAAGATTTGATTAGAAAACCGCCACAATGGTTTTGTCTGGCATTCGAATGATTGGAAGGCTATACGGGCAATTTCCATGAATCGAGATTGGAATCATTCCGGTATATGAATGCAATTTGGATAAACGATCCGGGCCTCATCGGAAAAGGGGTGATGGTCCTAGTGGTGGTGAGATTGATCACACTATCCGGTGGGGGGCAAAATCTGGCTGCGCAAGAGGTTTCCTTCACCCGCGATATTCGTCCTCTTCTCAACGAACACTGCATGGATTGTCATGGTGGTGTCAAGCAGGCGGGCGATCTTTCCTTCAAGTATCGCTCCAAAGTGTTCGAACCCACCAAGTCCGGGGCCATTGCAGTGGTGCCCGGGCGACCTACTGAATCCGAACTCATCGCCCGCATCACCACCCATGATGAAAGCGATGTCATGCCACCTCCCGAATCAGAATCCAAACTGGGAGAGGCGGAGATTCAGCTATTCCGGCAGTGGATTCAACAAGGGGCTGTCTGGGATGAACACTGGGCATTTATGCCGCCTGAAAAACCCGGACAGCCGCTGGTATCAAATCCGGACTGGTGCGCGCAGGGTATGGATTACTTTGTTCTTTCGGAATTGGATCGGCACCAGATTGAACCCGCGGCTGCCGCCTCCCGCATGTCGTGGTTGCGGAGGGCGAGTCTTGATCTTACCGGTTTGCCGCCATCCCCGGAATCCATTGACGCCTTTTTAAAGGATCGGGATCCAGGTGCTTTTGAACGCATGACCGATCGCTTGTTGAACGCTTCCGCCTTTGGGGAAAGATGGGCTTCGATGTGGTTGGATCTGGCTCGTTACGCAGACTCGCAGGGTTATGAAAAGGACGGCAAACGAACGATGTGGCCTTATCGTGATTGGTTGATCCGGGCTTTCAACGAAGACCTTCCCTACGATCATTTCACCCGCATGCAACTTGCCGGTGATCTGCTTCCTTCCCCAAGCATGGATGATTTGATTGCTACCGGGTTTCATCGCAATACCCCGACCAATACTGAAGGCGGAACGGACGATGAAGAATTTCGGGTCACGGCCATCCTGGATCGGGTCAATACCACCTGGCAGGTCTGGCAGGGCATCACTTTCAATTGTGTGCAATGTCATTCGCATCCTTATGATCCGATTGACCAACCGGAATACTATCAATTCATGTCGTATTTCAATACGAGCATGGATTGGGATTTACGGTCCGATGATCCGAAATTGGACGTGCCACTTTCAAACGCCGACTTTGCCAAAGCCCGGGCGCTGGATGCGGAAACCAGCAGACTATCCGCTTTCATTGTCGATCAAACACGCCGGACAGTTGAACAAACACAGGACTGGGAATGGTTGAAACCCGAGCATGCCATTTCCACCAAGCAAACAAAGCTGCGCATTCAACCGATTGACCAGGGAGGCGCAGAGGTGATCACAGAGGGAACGGTTTCACATGATTCCCAATTCACCCTGGATTTCCAGATACCTGAAGGGATTGAAACCATCACCGCATTGCGTATGGATGTGTTACCGCGGGATCTCGATAAAGCGCTTTACCAACCCGAGCTGGGATTTGTGATATCCGAATTCAAGGCGCAGATCGGGGAGACATCCTTTCGGGATTCATCGGGAACTGAAGCAGGCAAAACCGGGGAAAAGATAGAAGAAATAAACGCCACGCTTCCCGGGCAGATCAAATTCCGTTTTGCATTGGGTGATGAAGCTGAGGCATTTCACAAAGCCCAGGATACCTTGCACCCCAACAAAGAAGGGTGGGGAGCCATCCCGCGCATCACGCATGCCCGGCAACTGATCCTGATTCCTGAAGCACCGATTCAGGCTCCGGTATCCGGTCACCTGCGCGTCATCATTCGACAGGAAGCCGCACCCAACGACCTGGCGCCTTTTATCGCCAATCGCAGTCGTTATGCACTGAGTTCCGACGAAAGGTGGACACAATTGGCGAACGATGAAACCTTCCAGCGAGAACATTCTGATCTTGCCCAACTGGAAAAGCAACGTCGAAGCATTCCATCCTCCGCCCAGCCCTATCTCCGCGAGCAATGCGCTTCTTTCAAGCGTGGCACGGCTGTTTTCAAGCGTGGCGATTGGTTGAACAAAGGGGAGATTGTCGAACCGGGCCTGCCCGATATCCTGGCCTCAGGTGAAACGCCTGATCCCAAGGATCGTCTGGGAATGGCCGACTGGCTGGTCTCCGATCAGAACACACTTACTGCCCGAGTGATGGTGAACCGTCTTTGGGAACAGTTGTTCGGCAGCGGCATTGTTCCCACACTTGGCGATTTTGGCAGCAGCGGTCAACCCCCGAGCAACCCGGCTTTGCTGGATTACCTGGCCCATCGCTTTCAGCATGAACTCAAGTGGAGTGTCAAAAGCATCCTTCGGGAAATCGTGCTATCCTCCACCTATCGGCAGGATGCCAGGGTTTCCACCGAGCTGGGCGCACGGGATCCTGGCAACCGTTTGCTGGCAAGAGGTCCGCGCACGCGTTTGACGGCAGAGATGGTGCGGGACAGCGCTTTGGTAGTTTCCGGAAAATTATCCGATAAAATGTACGGTCCACCCGTCATGCCCTGGCAACCGGATGGAATCTGGCGTGCCGCGCGCAGCAGCCTGAAATGGGAAACATCCGAAGGCGGAGACCAATACCGGCGCGCGATCTACACTTTTTGGAGAAGATCGAACCCGTATCCCAGTATGATCGCCTTTGATGCTCCCAACCGGCTTATTTGCAATACACGACGTGTCTCGACCAATACTCCACTCCAGGCCCTCGTCACGATGAATGACCCTGTTTACCTGGAATGCGCCTCAGCATTGGCGAACAGGATGCATGCGCAATCAGGTGACGATGTTAAGGAAAAAATCCGTTTTGGGTGGCGCCAGGTGCTGGGGCAATCGCCATCTTCTCAAGATCTGGCAGATTTGGTGAAGCTTTACGAATCGGCTCTGGCCACTTATGAGGCCCGTCCGGATCTGACAAAAAGTTTGGACGCCAAGCCGGAAGTCGCCGCCTTGACGCTGGTGGCCAATACCTTACTCAACATGGACTCATTCCTCACGAAATGAATACCTGCCAACACCTCAAACAGGAAACGATTCACAACATCACACGTCGGCACTTTCTGTCGCGATGTACCTCCGGTCTTGGCGCTCTGTGGATGGCGCAACAGGGGTGGGAATCGCACGCTGAAATGTTGAAGCGAGATCCCAGACGCCCCGCCGCGCCCTACCCCGGACATCTCCCGGGCAGAGCCAAGCATGTGATTTACATGCACATGACGGGTTCGCCGAGTCAGTTGGATTTGTTCGACTACAAACCGCTGTTGGTGAAGCTCGACGGACAGGATTGTCCGGCAGAGTTTTTGCGAGGCAAACGCTTTGCTTTTATTCAAGGTGTTCCTCAGTTGTTGGGACCTCAATATCCTTTTCATCAGGAAAAGAAGACCGGGCAGTGGATCTCGGATCGCCTTCCTTATCTTGAGCAACAGATGGACAAGGTCTGCGTGATCAAATCCATGCAGAGCGATCAGTTCAACCACGCACCCGCCCAACTGCTGGTGCATACAGGAAATCAAAACCTGGGTCATGCCAGCATAGGTTCCTGGGTTCTTTATGGGCTGGGGAGTGAAAACGAAAATCTACCCGGTTACG
>JAQCFT010000203.1 GCA_027619545.1 Verrucomicrobiota bacterium
AGGGCGGGACGGCTACTTGGGAACTTTAATCAGTGTATTGGCGTCCCTCGCGGATTCCTTTGGCCAGGGTGGGGTCTGTTGCGAATACTTTGACTTCTTCTGCTTGCAGGCGTGTGATGATGTTTCCTCTTTTCGGTATCTGCATTTCGTTCCCGTAAAGTTGGTGCAGGCGTTGGCCGTCCAGAGCTTCCAGTCCCCCGATTTCAACCGCCAGGTGCCGATGCGGATCCAGATTTAAAACGATAAGGAGTTGTTCATCTTCCAGTTGGCAGAGCAGGGTTTTGACTCCTTTACCTGAAGGATCGAACAGATCGGAGATGAGCTGTGTTGGTAATTCTCTTCGTATGGGAGCTACCAGGTAGGGGCCGATGTGAGAGAGTTCTGAAGTCAATGCATACAAGGATTGACGGAAGTCGGGATCGTCAATGGTGCTGGTTCCCCAATACAATATGCCTTTGGCTCCGTGGACGATGGCGTCATAGGCAAGGTATCTTGATTGCGCAAAGCTGGGATAGAGCTTTTCGCGGTCTGGACGAATCGCATGCCAGGAAAATCCTTGAAGCACCACCCATACCGGGCGCCCTTGACCGATCGCATCCCATCGTTGCACCAATCTGCCGCTGCTTTGCATATCGGTGCCTGTGGCGCGTACGGCGTAGTAGTCGCAACCGATGATATCGATGGGATCCATATAACCACGTGCATAAAAAGCATCGCTGTCCGCTGCCTCATTCATCCAGAAAGGGTGATGATTAGGATCGTTGCGTTTTAACCACTCGATGCATTGGCGCATGCGATAGAGCAGATCGGTGCCGACCGATTCCGCATATTGCGTGGCGATGGATTTTTGGTTTTCCCAGTCTTCGCGAGTAAATCCAGCCCTGTCCTTGAGAAAACTATAGGCGGTGAAGGTCCAAACAATTTCATCCGGCCCTTCCCAGACCGCCAGGGCAGGGTGGTTCCATACGGATGAGGTTTGCTCGTATAGATTGCTCGACAAACCATCCTGAACAGACAAGGAGATCCATCCTTTCATTCCGTGGGCATGTAGCCGGTCGAGATCTGTTCGATTGTTGGCATGTACCAGGTTGATGCCTGCGTCGGCCATCTTTCTTAGTTCCAAATCTGTCTTGGGTAGTTCATACATGCCAATTGGAAAATGTGCGTCCGTCCATGAGGTGACAGATTTCCTTTGCATGACCGGCAAAATTCCCAATTGAAAGCCAGCGGGCACTCTGATCCATTCATTGTCAGAAAGGTTCATGTTTATTTCGCCCTGGTGACTGGTGAAATCCGTTCGTTTGACCAGCACCTGATCATCCTTGCGGAGTCCGGAAAGAATAGTGCCCGGCAGGCCGGGGACGAATTGTTCAATGGGAGAACCGTTGCGGATGAAGTCCGAATACTGCATGGAGTCTGCGTACACATCATGAAGCAGTGAAATTTCTTTGGGCACTTCCTTTTGCAGGCACCAAAGGAAGAATGAATCATGCCCACGCAACAGCATGTGCCAGAGCAGATCCTGATAACGCCCTTCAGAAAATTGAATCACGGAGTCAGACGGCGCATCCGGCGGGGCGGTGGTGTGCCAGTGCACGAAGGGAACGGAGGGTGTTGCGGTTGAAGTATGCGCGCCGGCGTTCGAAGCCACTTTAAGCATGTTGTAAAACCAACGATAATCACTTGGTTCAAAAGGAAGCGAATCAAAGATGCCATACCAGGTGTACACAACCGGCATACTCAAGGTATAACCGGAGGCCTCAAACTCAGGAGCCCATTCACGGTAAAGAGCTTTGTGTTCCTTGATCACCGGGGCGGCATCGGGGAGCTTTTCAAAGTAATCAAACCAGTATCGGTAGCCATCATGCGGGTGAACCGCGTAATTGCCCACCAGTGCCCGAGGGAAGACATCCAGCACAGGGGTGGAAAACATGTGTATTTGCATGTCGCTGCGCATGCGTCGGAGTATGGTTTGGAATGTGCGGAAATCATGATTGTCCGGAAGTTGCTGCTGGCAACGGACACAGCGCTTTGAATGCTCCCATGCTCCATTCCATTCCATGGGGCCGTCAATTTCCCAATCCGCGAAGATGAAATCAATTTCAACTCCGGCATCGCGATAGGCTTCAACAAAGGACTTGATGCGCTGACGAATGACGGGGACGCGGTGTTCCAAAGCAAAAGGACAACCGGTTTTCGGTCCGAATGAGGTATCCCAAAAAGGTTGGCCATGTTGGTCGATATGGGCTGTTTCATCGGTGCCGTCAAACAGTGAATACAGGCAAATGTTCGCATTGACACTGATTTCCATGCCAAGTGATTGCTGGATTCGGGCGATGCGGATTGCTTCTTGAACGTTTTCTTCGAAGGGCGTGTGGTTCCAGTCGACGCAATATCCGATGCCTCGTTGATCCAGTTGGCTGAGGATGGTTCGGGCTTGGGTATCCGGAAGACCTTTCAGTGCCTGGTGAATGGGCCAGACGTAAAGCGGCAGTCGGTTCAACCGTGGATGTTCGAGTGGTTGGGTGTGATCCAGAACTACCTGGATGTTGGGCGGAATCCGGTCAGCATCCTGAGCCAGGGTGGGTTTTAAATTCAAGTTCAGGCACAGGCCGGTAACCATTGTTGTAAACAGGATTCTTCTCATGATGAATGATATCGTTATGCGATCAAGCCACGGATTACTTCAGCTTCCACTTCCACACCGGTCAAACGCTGGTCCAGGCCGGCGTAGGGATAAGTCAGGCGAGAGTGGTCGAGCCCCATTTGATGCAGGATGGTGGCATGCAGATCCCTCAGGTGGTGAGGGTTTACAACCGCGCGTTCTCCTAACTCATCTGTTTCTCCATAGCGTGTTCCCGCTTTGACACCGCCACCCGCCATCCAATAGGTAAATCCGAGTGGGTTATGATCGCGACCACCCGGTTTGCCGCCGGTGTTGAAGGTTTCGGATACGGGTTGACGACCGAATTCGCCGCCCCACACGACCAGAGTTTCCTCCAGCAGACCGCGTTGATCCAGGTCCTGCAGTAACCCAGCGATGGGCTTGTCGATTTCCGGGCAGTGGATTTCCAGGTTCTCCTCGATGCCGTGATGTCCGTCCCATGAATTCTGGCCACCCGCTGCGCCGCCGCCGGAATAGATCTGGACGAACCGAACACCGCGCTCGACCATGCGTCGTGCGATGAGGCATTGCCTGCCGAACGGCTCCGGGCCGACGGTGAGTTTGTGGGAACCTTTGGGATCATCGATGCCATACAGCGATTGGATGGAAGTGGTTTCACTTTCGATATCCAAAGCCTCTGGGGCGGTCATTTGCAGGCGAAACGCCAATTCGTAACTCTCAATTCTTGCTTCCAGTTCACTGTTGTTGGGACGTTCTTTTTGATGTCGTTGATTGAAAAACTGGGCCAGATCGATCTGGTTCCGTTGCATTTCGCGTGAAATGCCGTCGGGCGGATTCAGGTTTAAAACGGGCGCTCCTTGAGTGCGAAGAACCGTTCCCTGATAGGAGGCGGGCATGTAACCGCTGGACCAATTGGGTGAGCCGGTCGTGGGACCTCCTCTTGGGTCCAGCATCACCACATAAGCAGGCAGGTTTCGATTCATGGAACCCAAGCCATAACTCACCCAGGCCCCCACAGAAGGATGCCCTTGAATGGCGCGACCCGTGTTCATGTTCAACAGGGCAGAGCCGTGCGCAAATGAATCACTGTGCAGCGAATGAATCACCGCGAGCTTGTCCATGTGTCTGGACAAATGAGGCAGCGCATCGGAACACCAAAGTCCGGACTGTCCGTGTTGGCGAAAGGTTCGGCGACTGGCCTGCAGCACGGCTTTGGTGAGTGTGTTGCGACGGAATTCATTTTGAAATGTTTGACCGTCCCGCTTTTGAAGCTCCGGTTTATAGTCGAACAAATCCAGTTGGGATGGCCCGCCGAACATAAACAAAAAAATACATGACTTTGCCTTGGGCGCGATATGTGGCAAGGCCTTGGTCAGATGACTCGAAGCAGGGTTTTCAGCCTGCAAGATTCCTTCCAAAGCCAATGAGCCAAATCCCGCCCCAAGCCCATGGATGAAGGATCTGCGCGATGCAGTGCCTGACTCTCCCGATTCGGTGCCAATGGTTCCATTCTTTCCGTTCCCATGAAATGACCTATTCTGAACCTTCATGCATCCTCCTTTCGTTAATCGATCATGATGGATTCATTTGCATTGAGCATCGCCAAACAAAGGTGTGCCCATGCCTGTTCCTCTGCTTGCTGGTTGCCATCGGATCGGAGGAGTTCGGTCTGATCCTTCAGCATTGCTTCGCATGCCTTGTATTCATCGTCCGAAGGAAGTCGTTGCCAGAGGATTTTGAATAGTTCATTCATGGAGCTGGTTTGATAGGCCAGGCGCGCGGCGCGGTCTTGCATGAAGGCATCATTCAACAGAGTCAATGCCTGGGGTGCGACGGTGGTGACCGGGCGTCGTCCAAGTGAAAAGGAGACATGACTGGCATCAAACACTTCCAATAAAGGCAGAGGCAGGGCACGCTTTGCGTAAATATAAATGCTCCGTCGGTTTTGATCTTCCAAAGAACTTTCGCCCCAACCCTTGCGTGCGCTGTCCTGTGTTCGATGCACCTCCGCAGGCAACTCCGGGTAGATGCCTGGACCCGAAGGTTTCAAGTTCAAATCTCCGCTGAAAAGCAGCATGGAATCACGCAGTACCTCGGCATCCATTCTACGCATCTCCTGACGCCAAAACAACTGATTGGATGGGTCTTTCAGAAGGGCGGATGGTTGTTGAGCGCGAGAGGACATGCGGTAGGTCTTGCTTGTCATGATGTAATGATGCAGTTCCTTCAAACTCCACCCTGATTGAATGAGATGCGCGGCCAGATGATCCAACAGGTCCGGGTGAGTGGCCCCTGAACCTGCCGCCCCGAAATCATTGGGTGTCGCGACAATGCCTCTTCCAAAATGGTGTTGCCAGATTCGGTTGGCGATGACACGGGCGGTCATGGGATTGTCAGAGGAAGATGCCCATGATGCCAGGTCGGCTCTTGAGTCGCCGCGTGAATCACTTGTTTTTGTCGACAACATTGCCGGGATACGGGCAGTCACTTTTTCCCCTTTGAGTCGAGGGTCGCCTCTTTGCAATCGATGGGTGCTCCAATCTTCCTTCGGAGTGGCATCTGAAATGGCCAGGACGTTTTCGAAGGGAGGTGTTTGTTTTTTGAGGTCTTCGAGTTGTCGAGCAAGGGACTCCTGATCGGAAACGGATGTGCTGTTGATTTTTTCTTCAAGGGCACGAATGTCTTTGTCCTGTCGTTCCTTCCATTGCGAGATTTCGCTGCGCGTGGCGAAAGGTCGTGTGATGGCGCCGTAAGGTCTTGAACCGCCTCCTGTATGGGGACGACCGTATGGTTCGATCCGATGTATAAAATCGAGCAACGCGTAGTATTCCGCCTGGGACATGGGATCAAATTTATGATCATGACATCTCGCGCAATTCACTGTGACCCCCAGGAATGCCGATCCAATGGTGGAAAGAATGTCATCCAAGGCGTCGTAATCCGCCTTCAATGCGTCGTCAGGTTCATCGTCATAAACATGCAGACGGTAGAATCCGGTGGCGACCAGCGCTTGTCTCGAATCGGGATAAAGCAGGTCGCCCGCCAATTGTTCGCTAATGAATTGATCGTAAGGTTTGTCTGTGTTCAGGGATTGAATCACATAATCCCGATAGCGCCATGCTTCCGGTTTTGGTCCGTCACGCTCGTATCCGTTGGTTTCCGCAAACCTCACGATATCCAACCAGTGGCTCGCCCATCGTTCGCCATATTGGGGACGATTCAACAGGTCTTGAATGATATTATTCCAATGTTGATCCGTAGGGTTTTGTTCAAATTGTTGAACTTCTTCGTAAGTGGGGGGGAGTCCGATCAGGTCGTAGTAAGCTCGGCGAATCAACTCTCTGGGGAATGCGGTGGGATTCATTGCGAGTCCTGATGCCGCTAACTGATCCTGGATAAAGCAGTCGATCGGATGAGAACCAGGATTGCTTGAATTGCTTGGGATTGGCGGAGCAGTCAAAGGGACAAAAGGCCATCCTGCGGCGTGCAGGTACGCAGCCGCGCAGAACATCGCGCAGAGTATCAGGGTTCTCACGTCTTCGAGGTTGCGGATGTTGTGGTATTTGTCAAGTACAGGGCCTGAGAGCTCAACTGACGCATTGACAAACAGACAGCCTCGGAGGACCACATCTTTGAAGGCATTCAATGGACACCCAAGATCGAATTCTATCGAATGCTAATTGCACTCAAAATCTTCTTGAATAGCTATTTGATTTTTGAAAGTCTGACCGCGCTACCTTAAAGGAGGGTGCCAGTTGGAGAATCCTGCCTGCTTGAGGCTCAAAGTTCCGCAATCATGAAGGGGAGTCGTGTACTTTTTCAGGTGACGAGGATGATGTTGCTTCATGACTGGAAGTGCCCGGCTGAGAATTGAGGGAAATCACCTGTTTGCGGCAAAAGGGGAGGTGATGACAGAATTTGAGAAATCGTCACCGGACGGTCGCCGCGCTCGTCTTTTTTAATGCTATTAATTTTTAAGTAAACCATGCGCTATCAATTCTTCCTTTTCTCCGCAAAACGTTGTTCTTTGGCGGATCCCACGGTGATTCGATCTGTTTTCGGATTGGTTTCGACGCTTGTCATGCTCGGTTTGGCAACAGTCGCGGCCTCTCCCATCGAGCAATCGTTCGAGCTGCACCCGGGCTGGAATGCGGTCTTTCTGGAGGTCGTCCCTCAAGATACGGATCCGGCTGTGGCTCTTGCCGGCATTCCATATGAATCGGTGTGGACCCGTGAGGAACCGCTCTCTTCATCTGACTTCATTCAGGACCAGGATGAGGCGGCTTGGAATGATCCTGCGTGGCTTGTTCATTTCCCAACGGACACCCCCGGTGCCCGTGTCGCTTCTCTCTTCGCAATCCGTGCGCCCCGGCCTTACCTGATCCAGATCCGGGGAAACGTCCCGGTAAAGTGGACGGTGCGCGGCATCCCTTCGCCCCGTTACCCCGACTGGTCCGCAGTTGCATATAACCTAAGGGGGTTTCCAATCGCTCCTTCCCAGCCACCCACGTTTGAGGAATTCTTCCGTGGTCGTCCGGTTGTCCTTCCTGAAAATTCATCGAACCTGTGTTTATGCGGCCTTTCTTGTGTAATGATGATGCAACCCGCCAACCTTCGGGATGGCTACGACTTTACCATGATCAGTTGGTTCGATCGCTCTTGGTTCCGGACTATCCTGATCCAATGACAAGTGGCATCGGCTTTTATGGTAATAATCGAAATAAGATTTTAGGACCTCTCGAAGGTGCTGTTCATTGAAAATGATCACATGATCCAAGCAATCTCGCCTGATTGAACCGATGACTCGTTCGCAATAGGGATTCTGCCAAGGACTCTGAAAAGCAGTTTTCACTTCCTTTATTCCCATCCCTTTGATTCGTTTCGTGAACATTTTGCTGTAGATCAGGTCATTGTCCCTGATAATGAACTTGGGTACGTTCTCCCATGGAAATGCTTCGATTATCTGCTGAGTTGTCCAAGTCCCACTCGGATTTTCCGTCACATTAAAATGAACAACTCGACGCCGTTCGTGGATCAGGACAACAAAGACATAGAGCACGCGGAAGGTGGCCGTAGGAACTGTGAAGAAGTCGATTGATGCCATCGCTTTGGCTTCATTGCTAAGAAAGGCTTTCCATGTTGGCGACGGGCTTCCTTTCCATTTAACACGGTAACGATCCACGGTTGTCTTGCTGACTGATAGTCCGATTTTTTTGAGCTCACCGATGATACGAGGTGTTCCCCATGTTGGGTTGGCTTGGCTCATAGTGCGGATCAGGTCTTGTATTTCCTGACTAACGCACGGTCTGCCCGGTCCTCGGTTCCGGGATTTGTTTGACCAATACCTTTTGAACCTTCTTTTGTTCCAGTCGACGACAGTTCTGGGACTGGCGATTTCCAAGAAACCCTGCCAACCTTTGACCAGTTTCGAGTAGGCTACCCAAAATAATCGGTCCGGTTCAGTAAAACTTGGTTTTGGCCTAATTCGTTTCAACACCATCAGTTGGTGCCGGAGCGCGAGATTCTCCATCATAAGAGAATTCCGTCGTCGGAGTAATCCCATCAGCCATTTCGAAATAATTTCCATCCAATCAATCATGCGAATTGAGCCTATCGGTCAGTGTCATAACGTCAACGGGATCAAGAGCGACGAATTTTCAGGAAGTACAGGCAGAATCAAGCACTTCAGTCCAAGCTGAACGAAACAACCGTATTCCGTTGAAAGCAATCACACCTGCTGCAAACAGAGCAGCCCAGTCATCAGCAGCCTCATATCCTTTCCCAGCGTAGAGAGCGATGGAAATCCCAATGAAAGCTGCGGCTGATGTCAGTGAATCTGATCTATGATGCCAAGCATCAGTTTGCATGGCACCGCTGCCAATTTCGTGTCCAGTTTTGTGAAGTGTTCTGAACATGATTTCTTTGGTTATCACCACCAAAACAAGAACGATTAGAGTAAACGGAGCCGGTGCGTGATGGGGCGTTAATATCTCACGAACACATTGGACAGATATGCCTATGGCTGCAGCCATCAAGATCACGGATACAACTAGGGCAGACAAAGGCTCCACCTTGCCATACCCGTAAGGGAATTGTTCGTTCGGTGGCTGTGTGGAGAATTTGAGGCTCCCCCAAACAACCAATGAGCTGATAATGTCCAAGACTGATTCTACTCCGTCTGCGATGAGGGCATAAGAGTTCCCAAGCACTCCGCTCAAATCACACACCTGCATGTTGGTAGGGATGCGCTGCTGCGCGTCCGGTGGCGTGTGCGCTCCACCCTGCGGGGTTTCTTATACCTCAGCGCGCTCGCGGCCCCGCGGCAGCGGGGCCCTACCTTTTGGGTGTTGCACTCCGTTGAAATCACACACACCTGCATGTTGGTAGGGATGCGCTGCTGCGCGTCCGGTGGCGTGTGCGCTCCACCCTGCGGGCTTTCTTATACCTCAGCGCGCTCGCGGCC
>JAQCFT010000204.1 GCA_027619545.1 Verrucomicrobiota bacterium
TCCCGCCGAAGCACAAAAGAAAATCAACACTCTCATGAAGGATTCCGTCGATTTTGTGCAGGAACAAATCAAATCGCTTACCAAAGCAAATAACCAGATGATCGAATCCTGGATGAAATGGACTGAAAACATGCCAAGTGCGGTTGGTGTCAAATAACGGATGCGCGAGTTCGTAATAATTGTTGCGTGTTTTTAATACCAGTTGAACCTCTATCCAGTCAGGTCCATTATGAAATCCATCGTTTTGTGCGGAGCTTGTCGCACCCCCATCGGTTCTTTTTCCGGTTCCTTATCCACTGTGGCAGCGAGTGAACTAGGGGCGTTGGTTGCCCGGAATGCTCTGGAAAGAGCAGGTGCATCGCCATCAGATGTTGATGAAGTGATATTTGGCAATGTCCTGAGCGCAGGCCAGGGGCAGAACATGGCACGTCAAGTGGCGATGAAAGCCGGGTTTGGCGTGAACGTGGGAGGAACCACGATCAACAAGGTGTGTGGATCCGGTTTGAAATCGGTGATGCTGGCGGCGCAGGCTATCCGGTGCGGGGACGCCGACCTCATCGTCGCCGGAGGGGCTGAGAATATGTCAATGGCTCCCTATTTGTTGGATAAAGCGCGTTCGGGTTACCGGTTGGGGCATGGTCAATTGGTTGATTCGGTGATTCGTGACGGTTTATGGGATGTTTATCATGACAAGCACATGGGGATGTGTGGAGATCAATGTGCCGAGAAGTATGCGTTTACACGTGAGGATCAGGACAACTATGCGGTGCGCAGTTTCCAGAGGGCTCGGAAGGCTGCAGAGGAAGGTGTCTTCAAAAATGAAATCGTGCCGGTTGAGGTGAAATCCCGAAAGGGATCGGTCATGGTTGAGGTCGATGAAGGACCTGCCGTCTTCAATGAAGAGAAACTGCGAAGCTTGCGCGCCGCTTTTGGCAAGGACGGCACGGTGACGGCCGGGAACGCTTCGAGCATCAATGATGGCGCAGCGGCGGTGGTGGTTTGTTCAGAGGAAGTCGCTCGCGCGGTTGGATTGAAGATTCAGGCGCGTATATTGGGTTATGCTACCGCATCAATTGAACCCGAATGGTTTACATTGGCTCCGATTCACGCAGTTCGCAAGTTGCTGGACATGACAGGCAAGTCAGTTTCGGAGGTGGATGTTTTTGAAGTGAACGAGGCCTTCGCCGTAGTGGCCATGGCAGCCATCAAGGACCTGGAACTTCCCGAAGATAAAGTCAACATCCTTGGGGGTGCTGTGTCCTTGGGGCATCCCATCGGCGCAAGTGGAGCTCGCACTTTGGTTACCTTGCTGAATGCTTTGAATCAAACCAATGGGGCCATCGGGGTGGATACACTCTGCATCGGTGGAGGCGAAGCTGTTGCCATGATGGTGGAGCGGGTGGTGTCCTGAGGAGGCGCTTTCTAAACAATACTGGAACCTGGAGAACAATATGAGTGATGGTAAAGATACACCTTGGGAACAGGCCGCAGCTTTTCAAAAGATTTGGTCGGATACTTTTTCCAAAATGACACAGGGTGCTTTTCAATTTTCCCCGGATTCAGCCCCACCTGAGTTCATGCGCCAAATGCGCAGCAGCATGTTTCAGGCTCTGGGGAAAACTTGGGAGGAATTCATGCGTTCGCCGGAATTTCTGAGTTCCATGAAACAAACCATGGACAGCGCCATTGCTTTCAAGAAAATGACCAACGAGTTTCTCGTCAAAGCCCACGATGAAATGCAGGGAACTTCCAAAGAAGATCTGCGCGCATTGATGGCTGCTGTCGGGCGCATGGAAGCCAATGTGCATGCGCGTCTGGACCGTTTGGAGGAACGGCTGGATGAGCTGAATCCCAAAACTTCGCCCCCTAAACCGAAGTCCGCCAAGAAAGCGGCAGCTCGTAGTGCAAAAGCCGTGGCCAAGAAAAAGGTGGTAACCAAAAAGAAGACGGCGAGCAGTAAAAGGTCCCGGTAGTTTACGTCAGCGCTAAAACCACTATCCGAAAGTTTTGAATCATGGAGACAACGATCGAAAATCCCTGGCTCAAGTGGCAGGCTGCTTTTGCTGAAGAAGGAATGACCCAGATGAAACGATGGTCGCGCTTGCCCCTGATTGCTGAAAAGGCCCGCAAAGTAACCAAAGGCGCCACACCTTCTGAAGTGGTTCACCGTGTGGATCACATCAAGCTGCTCCATTATCCGTCCAACAAACCCGTCAAACACAAGACACCTTTGCTGGTGGTATTTGCTTTGGTGAACCGTCCTTATATTCTGGACCTGAAGGAAGGACGGAGCGTGATTCGACATTTTGTGGATGCCGGGTTTGATACCTATCTCATTGATTGGGGCAGTCCGACATTGGCAGATCGATACCTGGGTTTGGATGACTACATCAATCGTTACATGGACGGTTTGGTGGATTTTGTTTGCGAACGCGCCGGGAGTTCAAAGGCCAGCATTTTAGGTTACTGCATGGGGGGCACCATGAGTACGATCTATACAGCACTGCATCGCGAACGGGTGGCAAACCTCATGCTGATGGCGGCAGGTATCGATTTTTCAACAAGGGAAGGCCTGCTCAACCTGTGGGCGGATCCGAACTATTTTGATGTGGATGAGTTCGTGGATACCTTCGGAAATTGTCCTGCTGAATTTTTGCAGTCCAGCTTTCTCATGTTGAAGCCGGTGGGAAACCTGATCGAGAAACCACTCAACTTCATGGAGAACGTCCACAATGACAAATTCGTAGAAGATTTCCTGACGATGGAAACCTGGTTGAACGATAACATATCTGTGCCAGGCGAAATTTTTCGCGAATTCGTCAAATCGCTCTACCAGAAAAATCAATTGGTTAAAGACGAATTTCACGTCCGCAATCAGCGGGTCCGATTGAAGGACGTGACCTGTCCTTTGCTGAACATTGTCGCAAAAGGGGATGATCTGGTGCCGTGTTCCCAATCACTGGCTCTGAACGATCTGGTAGGATCCAATGACCGCAAAACCATGCTGGTCCCGGCGGGTCACATCGGCCTTGCTGTCGGAGGCAAAGCCCAGCGTGAAACCTGGCCAGCCGTATGCGAATGGCTCGCCGAGCGAAGCAGTTCCAAATAGTAAATGGTGAATTTAAAATAGTGAATTGGCAGGGGAGCAGGTAGATCGTGTCGTCTTGTAGTATCCAAATTGTCACAGAACTTGACGCGCAACCTCATGGTATTCAATTTCCCTGAAACAAACAAAGGAAAGCCCTGAACCATTCCGCAACCTGTGTCCAATTTACTATTCACTATTGACTGTTTTAAATTCGTTTCTTCCAGCCATTACAAAGTAACCCGTCCAAATCGTGAGGGTGATTGCCAAAACCGCCATCCGTGCAGGGTATCCGATGGCGCTGGGAGAAACGAAGCCTTCAATCAGGCCGGCAAAAACAAGCATCACCATGACTCCGACTTCCATGACCAGCGCTGAGCGGCCGATTTGTTTGAGAGCGGTGCGACGCCGGACCTGGCCCGGGCAGTAGATCGCCCTTGCCAGCAGAAAACCGGCCGCTCCGGCAAGACTGATCGCAAGTAGTTCAACGCCCCCATGTGGCATGATCCATCCCCACAACGAACGGCTGTTTCCCTGCACGGCAAACCAACCTGCAATGGCTCCCAGATGCATGCCGTTAAAAATCAAAATGGTGGCGGTGCCGATGCCGGCGGTGAGGCCCATTCCAAAGGCAAGGAGCGAGACCTGGATGTTGTTTGACATGATGCTGGATGCCGCTATCGGGCGTGACAGACTGGGTATGTCGTGCATGTTGTCTTCCTTGGCGGGATTGAAGTGCAGGAATTCATCCGGGACGAGATCGAATCCGAGCTGCGGGTTGTTCAGTACAGAAAAGTAAGTCACCACTGCCGTGCCAAAGAATAGGATGCAAGAGAGCCCCAATGCCCACAGGTGCTGCCGCACGACTCGTGCGAAGGCATGCCACCAGGCTCCTTTGTTCGTGGGGTTCGATTTTTTGGAGTATCCATACAAGATCACATGTCCGGTCACGGCCATGCGGTTGAGCCGGTCCACAACCGAATCGGGAGCACCAAGCGATCGCGCACGCGCCAGGTCGGCGGTGATGGATTGATATTGGTCAAAGAAGGCTATGAGTTCTGTTTCAGAAAGATCGCGCAACGTCTTGTTCCGGCGTTTGCGCAAGCGGCTGGTGGCTTCCTCGAACCGACGCCAGTGAGCCTGCTTGTCGGCGCCTTCAAACGTTTCGATGGTTTCGTTGGGTGGCATGGTGGGCATCGTTCAAAAAAACGAGGATTCAGGTTTTGGGATTTGTAATGTCGTGGCATGAGCGCCGTCCTCGTTCGCCTGATCGAGCAAGTGTTGGAGGAATTTTTCATCACGCTGCAGGATGCCGGTGAGTGAGGTTTCATCGGGTTTTTGCAGACCTGCGATTTTCCAAAGGGGAGCGGCCATCGATTGTGCCAGTTCCTGTCGACGTTCGAGAGGAAAGGAAGTTCGACGGTTCAGATATTGTTCGATCAGGTCCATTTGCCTGACGGTGACATCGCCGCCCGGCAGGGAGAGTGGTTTCCGGGAGTGACCTTTCTCGACTCGCGCTGCCCAGGCTGCTCCGGTGCGGGATTCGATTGCCTGGGGAAAGGATTCGCGAATGACAATGGTGCCCGCCACCATGTCACCGAGACGTTTGCCTGTTGAATCGACTTGCATCACGATTCCACCCAGAAAATAAGTCGGAGGCGGAAACGCATCCGCTGCCCTGACGAAATTCCTCACCGCCGCTTCATAATATCCGATCGGTAATCCATCTTCCCTGATCACCCGGATGCCCATGGCTTTTTTGCCGGGGGTGGTTCCCTGGTAGTATCCTTCGAGCAGGAAATAGTAGCCCCATAGCAACAGAAAGGAGATCAAAATCATCATGGCGATGCCGTAGGAGCCGAATACCTCAGCCGAACCAAGCGCATCACGAACCAGGAAGGCCAGTGGTCCCAGGATGATAAACAGCCAAAATACGATCAACACGGCACCGATCACCATCAGATCAATGGCATGCGCCATGAACCGCGATCCCAGACCGGCCAGCTCGAATTCAAGAGAAGCGTGTTCGGGGGTGGAGAGGAAGATGGAGTCTTTCATGACGTTTATTGGAGGTTGCTCATGCGGATTTCGATATAGCGTCGGATCAGGTTGACGGTCAACGCTTCCGGTGTGGTTTCCAACACAAGAATACCCTTGGAACGCATTTTTTCCAGGGCCAGATGGCGTTTGATAAGCAGTTGGGAAGCGGCTGCCTTTTCATAAACTTCATGTTGGGTGTTCGGCATTTGACGCGCTGCCTTCAAGATGCCGGGTTCGGACATGACCACACAAAGAACCAGATGCCTGGATGTGGCGCGTGCGAGATTGTTTGCCAATCCGACGCTGCCAGAAAGATCCAACACGTCGGTGAAAAACACAATCAGGCTTCTGCGCTTCAGCAGATGCATGGCTTCCGCGGTGACTTGCCAATAGTCGGATTCCACCGGGGAGGCTTCGACATGGTAAAGCGTTTCCATCATGCGGTGCAGGACGCCTCGGCCCTTGCTGGAAGGCATGTAGGCGTGGATTTGATTCGAGAAGCAGACCAGGGACATGTTATCCCCGCGCTTGCTGGCGACCTGGCCGAGCATCAGGGCGGCGTTCATTGAATGATCCAGGCGTGTCGCGCCGGAAATGGTTTCGCTCATCAAACGCCCACAGTCGAGCATGATGGCGATTTGCTGCCCGCGTTCCACCTGGAGCTGACGCACGATGAGTTTTTGCCTTCGTGCGGAAGCTTTCCAGTCCACGTGACGGGTGTCGTCCCCTGTCACATAGGGACGGAGGTTTTCGAATTCGTGGCCTTCGCCGCGTTTCTTTCTCGGACGTTTCACGTGCCAGTCTTTGAGCAGCATTTTTGCGGTGAGACGTTCTTCGGGGATGAGTTTGAAGTCCGGATAGACCTTGACGGTTTCTTCAATGTCCCATTGGAATTCTCTCCAGATCCAGGCGCCGGGAGCGGCCAGGCGGGCGACACATTTTCCGAAGGATTGCATGCCCCGTTGGGACGGGCGGATTTCGTAGGAAACGGTGATTGTTTGGTGTGCTCCGATCTGAATGGGGGCAAATTCTTTGTCCAATTCAAACCTATCCGGAACTTCATCATGAAGATGAATCAGAACGGGGAGTGAACTGTGGTTTTCGATGGATAAATGGATTGTTGCGGAACGTCCTGACAGGAATCGAGCCGGGGTTCTGCGTTTGATGTGAACGGATGCTTTTTTGGGGATCTGTTTTGCTTTCATGAACAGAAAAGTCAGCCATCCTACCCAAAACACGGCTCCAAATATCAAAGCCGATTCGCCCAACACCGTCACAGGCAGCCAGCACAGACCTCCGATTACCAGCCAAATGAGGCCAGGGGTGCCTGGAATCCAGTTGAGCCGAAAGCGTCCCATGTTAGCGGGGTATGGGGACTTGTTGAAGGAGTTCCTGAATACATGAGTCGGGGCTCAGTCCTTCCACCTCTGCTTCGGGTGTCAGGCGTATGCGATGCCTCAACACGGGACAGGCGAGCGTTTGAACTTCATCGGGTGTGACGAATTCTTTTGCGCGGAGAACTGCCAGGGCTTTGGCCGCATCCATGAGCATCACGGCGGCTCGTGGACTGGCTCCGAGGGCGATGCTTTGAAGGGATCGGGACTTGCGGATGATGCTGATGATGTATTGCATCACGGGCGCTTCGATAGGCAAGGCCCTGGCCTGGGATCTCATGGCGGCGAGGTCGTTGCGTTGGATTACCGCCTGGATTTGCTGTTCCGGTTTGGGGGCGGCGTCCCCGAGTGCGTGCATGCGCTGGAGGATTTCCAACTCAGCGTCTTCGGATGGGTAGGGGACATGCAACTTCATGAGGAAACGGTCCAATTGGGCTTCAGGGAGGGGATAGGTACCTTCGTAATCCACCGGATTCTGTGTTGCCACGACGGTGAACAGTTCCGAGAGTGCATGGCGTTCACCGTCGATACTCACCTGTTTTTCCTGCATGGCTTCCAACAGGGCGGCCTGGGTTTTGGCGGGGGCACGATTGATTTCATCGGCGAGAACGATGTCTCCGAAAACAGGGCCTTTGCGGAATTGAAAACGGTTTTCGTTTTGATCATATATGTTCACCCCGGTGATGTCGTTGGGCATCAGGTCGGGGGTGAACTGGATGCGGGAGTAGTCACAGTCCGAGCTGGCCGCGAGGCATTTTACAAGTAACGTCTTGGCGACGCCGGGGACGCCTTCCAGCAGGGCGTGTCCGCCTGCGACGAGGCATGTCAGCAATCCTTGAATGACGGATTCCTGTCCGCTGATAACGGTCTGGAGCTGCTCCTGGACCTGGCTGGCCAGAGTGCGTCCCGTTGTTTCTTCGGGGATGGGGTCTTCTTGAGGTTCAATGTTCATGACGATAAAAGTGTTGAATGGTAGTGGCTGTTTGGCTGAGGTGTTTCAGCGTTGCTTCATCGCTGGATGTCGATTGGTCCAGTTTGTTGAGTTGATCGATCAACCGTTTCCAGTGGCCCCCGATTTCACTGTCTTGTGTGTGTTCGGCCTGGGCTTGAATCCAGTCTCTCCAGGGGACATTCAGACCTCCTTGTGTCAGATCCAGCGCCAGGGTATGAGCTATCCATTGTGCCGACAACCGTGTCGGTTGAGCTTGTTCAAACATGGAGGATCGAGCCTGGAGCAGCTTGAGCGTTTCACGCGTGTTTGTGACCGGTTTTTCATAGATTCGACCCAGGCGACGTTTGGTGAGCAACATGAATACTCCTCCGGCAAGCATGGCTTGAACCGTGAACCAACCCCAGGGGGTACGGATGAAATCGCCTGCCAATGATGAAAATTCCCGGCGTTCGGCAAATCCGTGATGATATTCGTCAAAAGCGACGCGTCCGTTGCCCCAGGAGCCACAGATGCGGGTCCACCAGATGGCGTTGTCGGAGTCCATCATTGCTTCGTTTGAGATCATCGAGCCATGACCAATGACCAGAATGCGCCCCATTCCCATGGGTCTGCTGACAACTGGCGGTTCGTTGTTTTCCCCGACCACGAAGGGTTCAAACGCCCCTTCCCAGGTTGATGCTTCCCGGGATTTGATCATGTAAGCCGGAAGGTTTTCCCCTGGTGTCGACCACTCGGAGAACGAGTATTGCTGCTGACGTTCCACATCAAAACCGAGTTCCAATCCCTTCAGTAAACCATTGTCGATTGCTTGAGAACCGTTCTCATCGGGTTTCATTTGCAGCGCCTTCTGGCGGCGTTTGTTGAGCCAGTCGTTCTGTCTTTGCAGAGGCTGGTCCGAAATGGCCCAGTCCTCCTCCAGGGCCAGAATGAGTTGGCCGCCCTGTTCCACCCAGCTCAAGAGGGCGTCTGTTTCATGCGGTCCAAGAGGGCGGCTTGGTGAGGCGACGATCAATGTGTCAATGTCTTGATTGAGATGTTGGTGCCCGGCAACCACGGCGAATGGTTTGCGCCATTGGGTGACGGAGGGAAGAAATTCCCGCAAAATCAGCAGGAGTCCCTTGGCTCCGGTCTTGTCGGTGTAATAGGTGCTTGGTCGGTTCAGCAGGTCATGGTTTGCCTTTGGAGAGAGAAGTGTCACCAAAGCCATGAGTAAAAAGAAACAGGCCAGCGCTGAGAAGACGATGAGTCGATTCTTCTTTTCGGTGTTCATGAGGATTCCTCCACACATGTGACCACTTCGCCAAGCAGCGTGCGGATTTCTTCCACTTCGCTTTGCTTGCATCCATAGACGTTCGTTTCGTAAGTGTGGGTGAACCGGTTCAACAGGTCGAACCAGGCATGGTGCTGACCCAGTTCCCGGAGATAGGTGGTGTTTGTTTTATGGCCTTGGAATTGGATGCATCCGATTTCATCCAGCAATCCCAGCAAGACACGATGGCCGATCCA
>JAQCFT010000205.1 GCA_027619545.1 Verrucomicrobiota bacterium
TGGGCGATGAAACAGAGGATACCATGAATCAACTCTATGCCGTCCTCGATCGTTGTTTGGCTAAACTTTAAAATTTTTATTTTAACCCTTGGATTTTTGTTTCGATCTTTGTTTTTCGGTCTAATCTAAACCAGCCAATTGGTAGACGATGATTTGGTTTTATTCGGAATCTTTGTGAATTTGATGCGTTCTTTAAGACCACTTCGTTTGTGGAGGAGTTAAAAAGTTCAAATTTTTGGATGCCATCCCCACCCAGGAATTTGGTATTTTTCCAACTTATGATCATTTCCGGCGGTGTAAAAGCCGTCCCATTACCTTGATTACACAAGAAAACTTCTATCAATTCATTTGAGCTTTGATGAACATCAATGATCAGCTTGGGCATTGGTATGTTCCCTTTGCGAACTTCATTGAACGTTTGCCAGGGCCAGTTCATGCGATCTCCCTCGATTGGCATTCTGAACCAGATCAAACCTTGCATGCTACAGGGACGCTGATTTTCCCATTCGCTGACCAATCCCGCAATGGATTTAGGATCAGACCACGCCTCTTTAATGAAAGAATCCATGGGCCAATCTGATGGCAACGTTTCCGCTGAAAGTCCTACATAATTTCCCTTGGAATCGTACGCTACAAGGTAGCCATAAGTTGGCAGGGCAACGCGAAAAGGCACTTCAAATGAGCCGGCAATTTCAACGGCTTTCCTGGCGGCATCAACCGGGCAGAGATCGATCCTGTGCTCCGTCGATCTTGGCGGTGTCACGGAATGAACCTGCAGGACAAAACTGTCGACGTTTCGAATCAATGTTTCAAATTCTTTTTGATCCATCCAACTCGGCAATGCAGTAATGGTCAGGGGAGTAGGAGCGATGGCCTTTCTGATGGCCTGAATCCATAATAAATAACCGGCGAGTTTGGATTCGGCGCAATCGAAATCGAGTTGGAATTCAGACACTTCCATTTGGTTTGTTTTTGCTTCAGCGATCATGGCCTGTCCCATTTGGATAAGCCATTTTGCTGTCGTATCGTCTTCCTTATAGGTGCCCTTGTAAGGTCCTAAACGTAAAACCAAACCAATTGTAGAAGAATTGCTCTGTAGTGATCTGTAGTCCAAGGGGATGTGTACGAGTGGTTTGTGTCTGTCTGACCAACTGACCTCCGCGTGTAATGCTACGACACGATGAAACGAATGGCCGTGATCAAGTATTGATTGCTGAACTTTTCCGTCCCAATGTCGTTGCCAGACGTAAATGTCCTCGATCATTGGGCCATTCGTATAACAGGATGGAGTCGATTGGGAAACAAAGAGAATGGTACCGATCACCACCATTATGATCGTATACAACACGGATCGCCTCCATGGTTTTAATTGCGTCATCGCTGGTGTGGAAAAGCTCTTTTTTGGAGACCTTTAAAGGGAGTGAAAGGTTCCTTGTCCAGGAGGCTCTTCATTGAGTTGCTTTTCTTTTTTCTGAATGTTTCCGTTTTCATCTAGTGAAGGAAACCACCGACTGTTATCTGCTGCCTTGCCAATTTCTGTCTCAGGACAACGTCTGACCAATGCTTTGTAAAAACGATCGGCAGCTTTAGGATCTCGCCCTTTGAGCCACCCACCTGCTTCACAATAATTGCGCGCGGTTTGAGGATTGTTGTCTGGCATCAAATTCAAAGCATCCCAGGCAATGTCTGCGGCCAGGTATCGATAGTGGAAGCGTTCATATGGCTTTAGGCGGCTATCGTCGACTCGTTTTATTTCCAACTGAGTCGGGGAGAGGGTTGTATTGTCAGGAGATAGACGTGCCTCTTTTGTGACACCTATTTCAAAATTGCCTTCATGTATGGCCCAGTCCGGATCCAGCTCGGTTCCAATGAGTTCAAGTCCTGAATATCGCGTGATCTTAGCTGCCTCCCATAATGCTTGGGCACGTGTGTCTTTCTCTTGAGCAGCATCATAACCGGTTTTTAAAAGTTCAATGCGTCGATTGAATTGCTTTCCCCAGTAGTGTGGATAATATGGAGAAGCTTCTTCGTTCCGTTCCTCCCGCGCCAGGCGGCGTGCGAGTAAGTATCGGATCTCCAAATACGTTGCATTGTCCCATGCCCATTTACTCCAAGCGGATGGAGGAAAATCCGGATTAAAATCATCCTCAACATTGGGTTCCTCTTTCGCCGGCCAATGTTGGTCGACATATTCCTTGAGCTCTTTGATGGTCAATACTCGTTCCGCGACATAAGCGGCATCCATCCAATAACCAGCATTCAACAACGTATCCAGGGATTGGATGAACTCTCCCCGATGAAGGAGGAGGATGCCCCATTCTCCGGTGGGTTTTCGGGATTGTTCTGCCAGTGCGGTTCGATAAACGAAATCGCTCTGTGACGAGTCATCCTGGAGAATCGGTTGGCCTTTGGATGAGCGAGCCTCGAGTTCTTCCCATGAAGGAAAATGCGTGGAAACTTTCGCCAGCCACTGGGTAGCCTCTTCGATGTTCCCATTCCGAAACAGCAGCTTGGATTTTAACCATGCTCTCAATATGCCGTCATTGGGGGCTCGCTCAAGCAACTGCTCACTCAGATCGTAGAGACCGCGTTGGTAAACCGCCAATGCAAGCGGCTCAAAGAGTGAGTCCTCTGGAGCATTGCTCTCGTCCACCGCTTGTAACCATGCTTCCAAAACGGCCACATCCTCCTGCTCATCCCAGTCCCACGGGACAAAATGATTGGACGCCAGATAAGCCGTAACAATTCTCCTGAGAGTCGGTGTCGTCGCCAAATCTTTGAAGCTGTCAGGGATTTCACGAAATGCCTGATCCAACACCCAGCGAATGGACGTGTGGCCTGTATGAGGTTCGCCGCTTGCGATTTGTTCCAAATAAAGATCAATAGCTTTGCTGTATTGTTTTTGGCGAAACCAGGCACGCGCTTCCCAACCCAAACTCGCTGCCCCCAAGCCCAGGCTGTCCTTGAAGCCTTGGTCCACCAATGACCTCACTTGCTGAAATCGGGTGATTGCCAGTTCGGGATGCAGATCCACATCCAAACGCCCCAACATAAAGGCTGCCCAAGTGGATCGGTAAGTGCGTTGCTCCTCGGGCAGGGACAACACTTCCTCCCATGCTTTTCTGGCCTGATGCTGCAACTTCCGGTGATAAGCGATTGCGCCCCGGAAATAAATTGCGAATTCCAGAGGCAATCCCTCGGTAATCGACGGAGGAGAAAAGGACGGAGCTTTCGTATCCTCCAAAAGCCATGGGTAATTTCGGACGGCATCATAGCGTTCAAAATCCTCGCGATACGATTGAATGGCCTTTCTGCTGGTTTGATGTTGTTGAAGGATGTTTTCGATTTCTGATTGTGGTAAGGAACGTTCGATGAGGGCGGTACGGAGATCTTCAATGGCTTTGCTCAACGTTTGCTTTTGCTTGGTTGTTTCGGGGGGGACCGTTTTGTAAGGAGATGGAACTGCATGAGCTTGGTTCTTCACTTCATTCTGAAAGTGAGTGGTCGGTGGTTTGATCAATTCCAAATCTCCCTGGGTCAACAACCAGTCAGGAAACCATGGTCCGCATGCCCACATGACGGAGATGGTGATACCCGAGAGAAGGGGGATCCAAAGAAGTGTTTTCGATTTCAAACGTGTCGGCAATTTCATGGCTCGGAAGAATAAGAATTCACGCCAAAGTACCATCCCTTAATTTGAGAATGATATCAATCATCGGATATCTTCAAAACGAAGTTTTTTTAAAAAATCCGGAATGAATCGATTCACATGCGTTCGAATGCCTTGGACAGATCATCGATAAGGTCATTGGCATCTTCCAAGCCAATCGAAATTCGAATATCACCCAATGAAATGCCAAGATCTTTGAAACGCTCAGGAGGCAACTCTTTGAGATAACTGATGGCTGGCGCGTAAATCAGGCTTTCATGCCCGCCCCAACTCACGCCGATTTGAAAGAGGAAAATTCCATTGAAAAAACGTTTGATGGCATCCAAATCCTGCGTGTTCAGTTCGAATCCCAACAATCCGGTGAAACCGCTCATCTGCTTGTTGGCGAGTTGGTGCTGTGGATGACTCTTCAAGCCGGGATAACGCACTTGTTTTACTTTGGGGTGCTGTTCCAGAAAACTCGCCACTGCATTGGCATTTTTCTGATGTCGTTCCAAACGCATGGTTAATGTGCGAAGGGAGCGAGTAATCAACCACGCATTCCACGGCGCGATTGTTCCGCCCAGAAGTTCGCCTTCATCGACTGCTATCTTTTGGATTCGATCCTTTGCTCCAATGATCACCCCGGCCAGCACATCGGAATGACCTCCTATGTACTTGGTGACGGAATGCACTTCAAGATCAACGCCCATGTCCATCGGTTTCTGAAACACCGGCGTGGCCCAGGTGTTGTCTATGATGGTGGTGATGCCTTTTGAGCGGGCTAAGGTCGTGACTTCACGGATATCCTGAAGAGTGAATACCGCCGATGAAGGGCTCTCCAGCATAATCAGTTTTGTTTGATCCGTAATGGTTCGCTCAAAATCCGATAGCTGGGAACCATCGACAAAGGTGGTATTGATGCCCATTTTCTGTCGCAGGTAACGGTTCAATAAATTGTTGGTGGGCCCATAAACATTTTTCACCGCCACGACATGGTCGCCGGGGGATAGGACATGGAACAGGGCCGCCGAGATCGCGGCCATTCCAGATGCGGTGAGTTTGGCGTCGATATCGGTGCGGGACTCAGTTGCCAGAGCTGCGATTTTTTGTTCGGCTATGCGGGCGGTTGGATTGATTTGGCGCGTGTAAATCGGGCGTTGAGTGCGGTCGGTGAAAGCAGCATCTATATCATCCCAATCTTTAAAAGTGAAAAGGGAATTTTGAAAAACAGGCGGCACAACCGCTCCTTCAAGGCTCGCCCGGTTTTCGCCGTGATGCGCCATCAGGGTGTCAATAGATTTGGGTCTTTTCATTTGTGGTCAATTTCGTGGTAAAAGCATCCTTTGCCAGTTAGGGCGAACATGGGGGCGATGAGAAGATTGATCAGCGACAGCAATTGCCAGTTCCAATACTCCGCCCACGGCACCCCCAGCGTGGCTACCATGAAAACCGCGGTGGACGTCCAGGGAACAATGCTTTCAATCATAGTTCCATAATCTTCCAATGATCGGGACAAAACCTTGCGTGGTATCTTCATATGATCGAACCGACTTTTGAAGGCGTCCCCGACGATGAAGCTGGTCGCGTATTGATTGGATGTCAAGGCATTGGTCAGTCCCGTTGCTGCGAGCGCTGAAAGGATGGTTGCAGACCGTGTTTTTGCAAACCCGCACACACGTGAAACGACAGTGGGCATGGCATCGATCGTGTCGATCGAGCCGATAAAGAAAAACACCAGAAATGCGACAAAGATCGCCTGGCTCATCGAGTAAAGCCCCCCCCGATTGACCAGGGCCATGGTTTGTTCCGGTAAATCCGTGGCCCAGGGTGTCATGGCGGTGTCAAATCCGTTGGATAACGCATTCGACACATCCGCCAGGGTGAAACGTTGGAAGATTAGAGCCAGAACAAATGCCGACAGGACGGAGGCTAACAGTGTGGGAATGGTCGCTTTTTTCCTGATCGAACCGATGAGGACGATCGCCGGTGGAATCAGCAACAGCAGGTTGAAATGGAAGATGGACGTGAGCGAATCACGAAACGGGGTGAGCGTGTCCAATTCGGCGCTTTGTAAGGCCGGTGGATGCGTGAATCCCAGAATCAGATAACCCACAGACGCCAACATTGCCGAGGGAATGGTTGTGATCGTCATGGAACGGATGTGATCGAACAGATCCACATTGGCTGCCAGCGCTGCCAGGTTTGTGGTATCCGACAAAGGGGAAAGTTTGTCTCCGAAATAGGCACCACCGATGATTGCTCCGGCAGTGATTCCGAGATTGGCTTCCAGAGCTGAAGCCATGCCCATGATTACCACGCCGACCGTTCCAACCGATCCCCAACTTGTTCCCGTGAGAGAAGAAAACACAACTGGAATCAAAAAAGCCACCAAATACAAATACCGAGGCTCGACCATCTCGAGACCGTAATACACCAGCATGGGAATCGTTCCACAGATCATCCAACTCGAAATGATGATTCCGATGGCAAACAAAATGAAAAAAGCGGGCAGCGCAGAAGAGATCTTTCGAACGATCGAATCCTGAATCGTTTCCCACGACAACCCGAGGTAAAAGAGGTGGGACACAGAAAAAAACGAAGCCAATACAAAAACCGTCTCCAACGACAAGGCCTCCCGATTCAGAAAAAGCGGTCGTGCAATCAATCCATAAAGGATAACCAAACTCAAGAACGCTATGGGCAGCAGCGCGTGAATGAACTGAACAGGTTTACGTTCCTGGATTCGATCAGATGGGTCCACGGAGGAAAAATACTGAAGTTGTCGAACGCCCTCAAGTCATGATTTCCAGATTCGCTCGGAGACTGAAATCAATTGCTGAAGGTTCTATTTTTATTTACAGATAAAACCATGCACGTCACTCAACTCCGTTGGATGCGCTTTTTGGCCATGGTCTGCTTGGGAGCATTTGTTCTCCCTTTATCCGGATCTGCGCAAACCGAAAACAGCGATCTGTTTCCCCCAGAACTCGTCCGGTTCGAAGCCGCAGATATCAATCCCCTCTTTCAGGGCCTCGGCAAGGGACACTGGGATGAGCACATTCGAGAGCGCGGTTGGATCATGCGGGAAGGGGGGAAGTGGCACATGTGGTACACTGGATTCGAAGGTGGCGGCGGAAACAATGGGCCGAACTTGAAACTGGGTTACGCAACCTCCTCCGACGGTCTCAAATGGCAAAGATATGCGGACAACCCGATCTACGACGCCTCCTGGGTGGAAGACATGATGATCGTCAAGGACAAGGGAACCTATTACATGTTCGCCGAAGGAAAATACGACATCGCACAATTGCTGACATCTCCTGACGGCATTCATTGGACGCTCAAGGGGCCGATGGATATCCGGCTAACCAGCGGGAATCCCATCTCAGCGGGACCTCGGGGAACCCCTGCGGCTTGGCTGGAAGATGATGTCTGGTACTTGTTTTACGAACGACGCGACCTGGGCATTTGGCTGGCCACATCGACTGATTTGAAAATATGGAAAAATGTCAGCGACGATCCTGTCATCGAACTCGGTCCCGACCCATATGATGATCGACAAGTCGCCCTGAACCAGATCGTCAAATACAAAAACCGTTACTACGCCTATTACCACGGCAGTGGCAAAGAGAAGACAAGGCTCTGGTGCACCAACGTGGCTGTTTCGGACGATCTTATCCATTGGACCAAATACGAAGGAAACCCGATCTTCCCGCTGGAAGAAAACAAATCGAGCGGCATCCTGGTGCACGATGGAAAGCAGTTTCGCATGTACACCATGCATGATCAGGTGCACGTACATTTTCCGAAATAAAGATGATTGCCTGGTTGTTACTTTCGATTTGTGCTTTTACCTGTTGTCAGGCTGTCAGCGGGTTGAGCGTGGAAGGACACCCCTAGCAGGTCGATGTGTATGAGGTGGATTTTAGCGGGCTTGTCCCATGCATTCAGCCGGGGGAGAACGAAGTAGCGGATGCATGTTGGTGGTCAAAAATACCAAAGGCTTCCCGAAACAAGGGCAAACGAGGTTGAGGATGCCTCAATGTGACCGACCAGGGACGTTCCGCTGCTGCCAACGGGGGGGGCATACTTCATTGCTTCAACCTTCGATTTAGCTGGGCATTGTAAAGATTCTTGGGCTCCATGGTTTCGGGGGAAATGGCTTCGAACCATTTGCCTTCGTTTTCGGTCACGGAAGGTTGATTGGTTTGCAAGCCCACAAGGTTCATCGTTTCCGGGCCGAAGTTGTCTCGTGGATAGGTGATTGGGTTTTTGGATCGAACACACCAGAAGGTGCCGCGTGTTCCGCAGTGTTTTCCAAGGTCCGCTCCGCCGCCGCATTTCCAGAAACGATTGCCTTCGCCGGCATCCAGGTGAGTGAACAGGTTTGCGTAGGGGCCTTTGCGATGGTGATCAAGGCTCAGGTCAATGCCACCTCCATTCATCACCACGTTGCCTGAGGTGAAACCGCTCACGGTGATGTCGTGGATGAAGCGGGTGCGGAAGTCAAAGTTTGTGACCAGATTGTCACCGCCACTCAGGGAAATGCCGTGATGTCCGGTGCATTGTTGGTTATCCGGTGGCCTGCCTGATTCAAATACGATGCGATCAATCGTATTGAAGTAACCATGCACGAAGGGACCACTCTCCGCGTGGTGGATCCGAATGTTGCGAACCCAACAATGCGCCACACCGCTCAAGGCAATCGGATTGAACCCGAGTTCGGTGAAATGACCTTCATAGGCGCTGACAGGGAATTCGAAACTCATGCTCTCCACACCGCTTTCGGTGACTGTTGGATCGAACGATCGAATCTGTGGTTTCCATTGCGGCTGCAGATCACATCTCAAGGGGCGTTCGAGTGTCACCGTGTTGCCGTTCAGGGCGGTGATTTTGGTGATGAGAGAAGTTTTTGCGCGGCCTTTGAGTTGGTTCACCGGACCGGAATCACCCGAGTAAAGGTGAATGGCGAGTGAGTTGTCCGGCTTGTCTCGCTGATAAATTTCGACTTCCTGTCCAACCTTAAGAACTTTCGAGTTGGTAACCTGGATTTGGTTTGATCCTCGTTTTGCTGTGCCGACAATGTTGGACAGCGTCCTGGATTGAAAACTACCCCGGATGTTGATGAATCCGCCGGACCAGGAATAGTTCGAGGTTCTGCGTCCGCTGGTTGTGGCTCCCCAGTTGGGTTTGATGTCATTGAGCGGTGTGGGGAAGTGGAGCGTCGTTTTGTCGGGGCCTGCCCCGCGCAGGAGCACGCCGGAGTGATTGATTTCAAGCAAATCGGTGATGACAT
>JAQCFT010000206.1 GCA_027619545.1 Verrucomicrobiota bacterium
TCCGGCAAACGATCGGGAATCATTTCAAAATGCAGAAACAATCCGGGTTCGTAAAGTTCCAGGAAGCTTTGCAGAATGGTCGAACCAGTCTTGATGTTCAAATTGAACGTCCGATCAACAAACTTGAAATGCCGGACGCCTCGATCAAACAGCGCCTTCATGGACTGCATGAAGCAATCAAGTTCAAAAGCGCGGACCGGAACATCCAAAGACGATAGACAGAACTCACACGTAAATGGACATCCCCTGGAGGCTTCCACATATATGATGCGGTTGCTTACATCGTCATCGTTGTATTGGTCATAAGGCAGTTGAATTTCACTTAATGTGGGGGTGGGCGAGTGGATGATTTGTGGCCTGTTGCCAGTCACAACCTGCGATCCTGATATCAAATCCCGACAAAGTTGACGAAATGTTAAATCCGCTTCACCCGTCAGAACAAAATCCACACCATTCAGCCACTTTTGGGAAGCGGTTTCATAACTGACTTCGGGGCCCCCGAGCACGATCTGAATGGTCGGCCGGATTTTTTTAAGCAGTTGCACGAGGTGACGCACCTGCGACACATTCCAGATATATACCCCTATGCCGACGATATCCGGCGCGTGGCTGAGAATACGCTCGGCAATATCAACGATGCGCTGGTTGATATCAAACTCAACGATACTTGCCTGATCCTGCAGTTCTTGCAGATTGGCATATAAATATCTGAGACCAAAGGACGCATGGATGTATTTGGCATTGATTCCGACCAAAAGAATGCTTTTGGAGCCAGTCTGGTCAAGGCAGACCCCGATCGATGGTTGATCCAGTGGCATGGCAATTTCCTGAGGACGCGTTTGTTGAGCTTAAAATGTAATCACGAAAATGGGGACAACAAACGAAACCGCCTAGACCTTCCCCTGCTTTCTCCAACGATACAACGTGCGCGGATGAATGCCCAGCTGCGCAGCCACCCATCCCAGGTTGTTGTCGGATTGAACCAGCAAATCACGGGCGAGCGCCATTTTCTGTTTGGGTGAAAGTGCAGGCGTTGAAGGCCATCCGGTCATTTGCTGATTAGGATAAGCACCTGGCGCCGCCATATGGCTGCCCCCTCCGGTTTGGGGGACAAATCCACCAGGAGTTCCGTGAACAGGTTGAAATCCCCTTTGTCCGGCATCACCGCCGGGCACATAACTTTCCTGCAAATGCTGTGCCGGCATGCCACTATTCATCGGAGCCCCTGCATGATGCATGCCTCCTTGGTTGGAAGAAGAAAGTGGCCGTTCCCACCAGGCAGCCCGCAGGACGGGCCCGTCGTGCAGGACAACCATGCGATCAATCTGACTCTTCAGTTCACGCACATTACCGGGCCAATGATAAGCCTGAAAAGCCTGGACCAACTCAGGTTCAATTCCATCAAAGTGCTTTCCGAACCTTTCGCTTGCCATGTCCAAAAAGAGCTTCACGAATTGCGGGACATCATCGTTGTGCATGCGCAAGGGTGGAATTCTCAGGGTGATTTCCGACAGTCGGAAGTAAAGGTCTGTACGGAAATTATGACGTTCGGTTTCATTGTCGAGATTGCGGTTTGTTGCCGAAATCACCCGGACATCGACCGGATAATCCTCGCCCCCCCCGATACGCCGTGCCTTTCTGGTTTCCAGAAAACGCAACAGTTTGGGTTGCAGCCCCATGTCCAACTCACCAATTTCATCCAGGAACAACGTTCCTCCATTGGCCTGCTCAACCAGCCCCTTTCTAGCCTTGAGTGCTCCGGTGTAGGAACCTTTCTCGGCTCCAAACAACTCTGCTTCGATCAAGTCTTTGGGGATGGCGGCACAATTGACGGCAACAAAAGTCTCCCGACCACTGCTTGCATGCAATGCCTGTGCCACCCGCTCTTTCCCGACCCCGGATTCGCCCAGAATGAGCACCGTCGCATCAGTTGGCCCAAGACGTTCGATGCCTTGCCTCAGGTTTTGCATGGCGTATGATTCGCCCACCAGGATGTCTTTGGATTCCAGCGTCTTCCCCCCATACAACTGAATCCACAAATGCTGAGAATCCGAAGCCTTTTGCAAGGCTTCCTTCCACCGAGCCACATCGTCTTCAAGGTCCAGGACATCAAAGGCTCCGTCGCGCATGGCGCTGACGGTTTCCTTGGTCCCCATCATGGAGCCAAATGCAATATAAAAACGGCTTGTCTGGCTCAGCCTCACCCGAATATGAGCCCACCTGTCGTCTGAAGTGGATTGGTAAGGAATCAGATACACACTGTCATGGGTATTGTGGCTCAGTTCTTTGATTTGATCGGGCTCGAAGAACTGGCATCGAAATCCCATGGATGTTACCCAGGCTTCCGCCTTCCGGGATTCCGGGTGATTGAGGAGTTGAATGATCATGTCAGGTTTTTAGTTGTCGGTTGGTTGTAATCCCTCCACGAGGAAAACATATGCACAGCATCGCTGCAATGAAAAACATTGCAAACGCGAAATTGCAGTTGCGATATTGCGACTTGGGAAGTTGTTGATTGCCGATTAATGAGTCGATGATTTACCACATATCCATCGCTTATTTCGGTCTTAAACCAATAATTGCTTTCTCTGATATGGCTATTTTGATTCAATGCGCCCTTCATGAAGATACTGGTTATTGGATCTGGAGGCAGAGAACACGCTTTGGTTTGGAAACTCGCTCAATCAAGTCACGTCTCCACCATGTGGTGTGCACCTGGAAATGGCGGGATTGCGCTCGAAAAACTCTCCTCCAATGGTGAGCCTGTTCAGTGCGTGGGTGTTGGAGCTGAAGATCTTGAAAAGCTTCTGGAGTTGGCAAGCCGGATCAAACCAGACCTGACCGTTGTCGGGCCAGACAACCCTTTGTCGATGGGCATAGTGGACCGCTTTGAACAAGCAGGATTCACCATTTGGGGACCAAATGCTCAGGCGGCGCAATTCGAAGCTTCCAAGGCGTTTTCACAAGAGTTCATGCAACGCCACGACATCCCAACAGCCCGATCGGGAATTTTTTCAAATCCCAGCGAAGCATTGGCCTTTGCAAAATCACTTCAGGGAAAATGCGCCGTCAAGGCAGATGGACTGGCATTGGGCAAGGGGGTGTTGATAACCGATACGATTCAAGATGCCGAGACCGCCATTCAACAAGTCATGGTGGACAAGTCCTTTGGAACCGCAGGCAACCAAGTAGTCATTCAGGAAAAACTTGAAGGGCTGGAAATATCCTTGCACGCCCTCTGTGACGGACAAGGATACTTGCTGTTCGAGACGTCTCAGGATCACAAACGGGCTCTGGATGGCGACGGCGGTTTGAATACCGGCGGAATGGGAACCTACTCCCCCGCTCCTTTCCTGAACGCAGATCAACTGAATGAGATTCGTTCCACTGTCTTGGACAGATGGTTGAACGGATGCCTTGTGGAGGGAATTGATTTTCGCGGGATGCTTTATCCCGGTTTGATGTTGACCAAGGAAGGCCCCAAAGTTCTTGAATTCAATGCGCGTTTCGGGGATCCGGAAACACAGGTTTACCTCATGCGATTGAAGAATGATCTTCCTGAATTGCTGCTGGCGAGTGCCGAAGGACGCTTGCAGGGCATCCAGTTGGAATGGTCCGAACAGGCATCAACCTGCGTGGTGATGGCTTCTGGGGGATATCCCGAATCGTATGCCAAAGGAAAAGTCATTGAAGGCATTGCTGAGGCTGAGACCGATCCACTGGTCAAAGTCTTCCATGCGGGCACAAAACTGGATGATGCAGGGCAGTTGCTCACCGCCGGCGGCAGAGTGCTGGGAGTGACGGCGCTGGGAGATGATTTGGGTCAGGCCACCCAGCGTGCCTACAAGGCAGTGGAGAAAATACATTTCGAAGCCTGTCATTTTCGTCGTGACATTGCGGCCAAGGCTCTGTAATGAAATGGAACGGATGCCGATGGATCTCTGATCGGGCATCACAACGCCGTTCCGTTCAAACTTCCCGAAAGTGGTGAGCCTTTTATACATTCCACACCGGGTTTCACGACCATTGATCACATGCGACAAATAACAGCAATTTGTATAACAATATTATTGCAAACCGTTTTGATGCCCCACATCAAATCGGATGAACCCACACAAGCATCCGATCCGGTTGTGGCTGTTACCACGGAATTGCCCAAGTATGACGAAATCGTCCAAACCATCGAATCGAAACTGAACACCATCACCATAGAAGACCTGGAACACGCTGCACTTCAAGGTATTCTGACAGAATTTCAGAGCAGTATCGAACTGGAAACCCCGATTTCCCCCGGAGCTCCACTCTCTCAACCACCATCTGTGGCAAAGAAGGAGATCATCGGTAAGCATATCGGATATCTGAGAGTCGCTGAAATCCGCCCCTCAACTGCCAAGGAAACCCTCGAAGCATTTGAATCGATGCGCGTAAAAACAGCACTTGAAGGTTTGGTGTTGGATTTGCGCTATGCCGGTGGCAGCGATTTTGATGCAGCTCTTAAGGTAGCCTCTGTATTTGTCGATGCAGCCACGCCCTTGTTAAACTGGGGTGATGGCATTCGATCGGTACCGCAAGGAGAAACGAAGATTGCGCTTCCAGTTGTGGTTCTCGTGAACGAAGCCACCACAGGTGCCGCAGAAGCATTGGCCGCAGGGCTGCAACTTGCGAAAGTCGGCCCGCTCGTCGGACGTCACACCACCGGGAAAGTTCAATCCATTGAACGGGTTCCTCTTTCCAGTGGCCATATTCTGGTTCTTTCATCCGGTTCGGTTTCACTTGCCGACGGTGCAACCCTCACTGGCCAGGGCATTCAACCAGACATCGGAGTGAATGTATCCGCAGCAGAACAAGCCGCTTTGTTTGATGATCCTTACGGTCGGATCACTTCATCACAAAGCGAACCAGGCGAGCGCATGAACGAAGCAGAGCTCATGCGACGGCAAAAGGAAAATGGAGGGGCAGCCATCGATATTAATGCCCCCCCGTTGGCAACCGAGGAAACATCATCCAAACCAAAAGCCATCAAGGATCCCATCCTGGCTCGTGGCGTGGATGTTTTAACGGGATGGCACATTTTCAAAAACTTGAGGAAGTGAGAACGAAAGCCAATGTTTTCGGTTGAAACCACTTCACACTAACGGAACGTTCGGAAAGCCAATTATGACTAAAATCTTGTTCATTTGCACAGGGAACATCTGCCGCAGCCCGATGGCCGAAGGCTATCTGCGTCATTGGGCCGACTTAGAAGGTCGCAAGGACATAGAGGTGGCTTCCGCAGGTGTCGGTGCCATGAACGGACAAGCTCCGAGCAGACACTCGGTCCTGGCTCTCAATGAATGGGGAATCGACATCACCGCACAGCGCAGCCAAATGGTTTCCCCTGAGCTCATCGAACAGTCGGATTGGATCTTTGGGATGACACATGGTCACGTGGATGCCATCTGCTCGATTTTCCCTGAAGCTTCCGGAAAAACACTGTTGCTGCGTCATTTTAACGACGAACTGCAAGGTTATGACAAGGAAATATCCGATCCCATTGGAGGGAGTCTTGGGGTTTATAAACAATGCCGTGACGAGATCAAACAAGGGATCGACGGAATGATTGCGGCTTTGCTTGGAAATAACGAAACCGACGCCAAACAGGTCCTGAAAATTGCCATTGGGTCTGATCACGCTGGATTCAAAGCCAAGGAAGCCCTGAAATGCCGGTTGGAGACAGCATCCAGACAGGCAATCGACATGGGCACACACGACGACAAGTCCACCGACTACCCGGACTATGCGAGGGCAGTTGCTCAAAGCGTGGCGGATGGCCAAAGCGATTTCGGGGTGCTCGTTTGTTCGACCGGAGTTGGCATGTCCATAGCCGCGAACAAAGTATCCGGTGTTCGTGCCGCGCTGGTGCACAATGCGGAGACCGCTCGTCTGGCCAGGGAACATAACCACGCAAACGTTCTCTGCCTGGGTGCCAAAGGTAATAGCGAAGACGATTTATGGGCCAGTCTCCAGGCCTTTCTAGAAGCAGAATGTGGAGGCGATCGACACCAACGACGTGTCCGAAAAATTATAGCCATGGAAGAAAAACAAAAGCACTCGGTTGTAGCCGTGGACCCGGCCATCGCACAAATCATCGAAAAAGAACGTCAGCGTCAGCAGGAAAACATCGAGCTGATCGCCAGTGAAAACTTCACCAGCCCTGCCGTCATGGAAGTGCAGGGTTCCGTGTTGACAAACAAGTATGCGGAAGGATATCCCGGCAAACGCTGGTATGGCGGATGCGAATACGTCGACGAAGCCGAACAACTGGCCATCGACCGGGCCAAGCAGCTTTTCGGAGCCGAGCACGCCAACGTGCAGCCTCATTCCGGCTCGGGAGCCAACATGGCAGTCTATTTCTCCACACTGACGCCCGGGGATAAAATCCTCACCATGGACCTCAGCCACGGCGGCCATCTGACCCACGGCAACAAGGCCAATTTCTCTGGGAAATTCTTTGAAGTGGTTCATTATGGAGTGCGAAAAGAAGACGAACGGATTGATTACGATCAATTGGAACAAATGGCCAAGGAACACCGCCCGAAAATGATCACTGTCGGTGCCAGTGCCTATCCCCGGATCATTGATTTCGAACGCATGGCAGCCATTGCCAAAGAGGTGGGAGCTTACCTGTTGGCGGACATCGCGCACATTGCCGGATTGGTGGCCACCGGCAATCACCCCAGCCCCGTGGGACATGCCGATTTCGTGACAACCACCACACACAAAACTCTTCGGGGGCCTCGAGGGGGATTGATTTTGTGCGGACAGGAACACGCCAAAGCCATCGATTCCCAAACGTTTCCCGGTATTCAGGGAGGGCCTCTGATGCATGTGATTGCCGCCAAAGCTGTCTGTTTCCTCGAAGCCCTGCAACCGGAATTCAAATCATACCAACAGCAGGTCGTTAAAAACGCTGCCGCCCTGGCTGAAGGAATGGTTCGCAACGGATTCAGGTTGGTGAGCGGAGGTACGGACAACCACCTCATGCTTGTCGATGTGGGTGCCCGGGACATGACGGGTAAAGCCTGCCAACACGCACTTGACGAAGCGGGAATCACGGTCAACAAGAATACCATTCCCTTCGAAACACGCTCCCCCTTTCAAGCAAGTGGCATCCGCATTGGATCACCAGCTGTAACCACAAGAGGCATGAAAGAGCCGGATATGACGGCCATCGCAGACATGATCAGTGAGGTACTTCTGGATATAAAAAATGTTGACGCAGCGGCCAAGGTAAGGCAGCGTGTCAGGGAATTGACCGCAAGATACCCCTTGCCGTATTAAAACACACCTTACAAGGAATTGATTTTCTTCAGGAAACCGGTTCCCGACTACGATTCTCAGAATGTTTCTGGCCTATGAGTCCGATTGAATTCAATTCTTTCAGCTCATTCCTTTGATTCGAGTTGAAGTAGTCCATGTGTTCTTTGGATGGATGAAAAAGATATTTTTGTCCCTGAAAATTGACAGTGTCTGCCTGAGCCTCTGCTTGATATCTTTCCATCGAACATGACGAATGGTTGTGTTGATGAGCCGATAAACAATAGCACCGCATTATGCCAAGAGCAGCCAAGAAGGCGACCCGCAGTCGCGCCAAAGCCAAATCTGCATCCGACGAAATTCAACCCGATTTGATAGATCAGGCTGAAACAACCAGCGATGCGCCAGATGGGCCAAACGCCGAAGCAAAACCCGCCGCCAAAAAGAAGCGTGCCACCCGCAAGAAACGGGTCACCAAGAAGACTTCCGCCAACTCAGAAGAAGCTTCCGAAACAGCAACACCCCATGCAGATGAAACAACCTCTGCTGCAGGCGAAGATTCAACCCCTGCTCCAGAGCCATCCGCAGAGGAGTGTGACCTAGTCCAGTTCGATTCGGAAGAGCAACCTGACAGTGAGGAGAAGCCCGAGGAAGCCTTCGACTGCGATGCAGCAGCCGATGATGTGTCTGTTTCTGAAGAATCCGATGAAGATTCAGAGGACGATGACACGCGAAGCGATTCGGATGAGGACGCAGAGCAGGAAGACGAGTCTGAGGCAAATTCAGAAGACAGATCCGAACCTGAAAGCGGCAAAAGGAACCACAAGAAGGACAAACGCAACAAGGACAAGCCAGCCAAGACGATTAACATCAGTCAATTGCAGGCCATGTCCATGGGCGAGCTCAACATCATGGCCAAGGAACTCGAGATCGAGAACTTTGGGACCATGAAAAAGCATGAACTGATTTTTCACATTCTTCAGCAAAATGCGGAACGCAGCGGTGTCATGTTTGCCGAAGGTGTCCTGGAGATTTTGCCCGAAGGATTCGGTTTCCTGCGTTCCAGAAGTTACAACTATCTCTCCTGCCCGGAGGACATCTATGTCTCACCTTCCCAAATCCGTCGATTCGACCTGCAAACGGGCGATATCGTCGCAGGCCAGACACGTCCGCCAAAGGAAAAGGAACGTTTCTTTGCTCTGTTACGTGTGGAAGCAGTGGACAAGGAAGATCCGGAAAAGGCCAAAGACAAGATTCATTTTGACAACCTCACACCGTTGTTCCCCGAACAACGGCTGATTCTGGAAAACGACAAGGAAGAATATTCCACCCGTGTGCTGGATCTCGTATGCCCGATCGGAAAAGGAACCCGTGGTTTGATCGTGGCGCCGCCTCGAACCGGTAAAACGGTCCTGATGCAGAATGTTGCCAATGCGATCCTGAAAAACAACCCGGAAGTCTATCTGTTCATCCTGTTGATTGACGAGCGTCCTGAAGAAGTGACGGACATGGAACGTACCTGTAAAAAGGCGGAGGTCATCAGCTCCACCTTCGACGAACCGCCCGAACGCCACATCCAGGTGGCGGAAATGGTCATCGAGAAGGCAAAGCGCATGGTTGAACATAAAAAAGATGTCGTCATCCTGCTTGAT
>JAQCFT010000207.1 GCA_027619545.1 Verrucomicrobiota bacterium
CGATGCGGCAATTGCTGCCATAAAGGCCTCTGAGAATCCACCACATGGAGCAATTCAAGCTGAGTGCCGTCACGCTCGCACATGCGAACACCCTGCTTCAGCGCGGCGGTCGCGCCCGATGAAAAATCGGTTGCCAACAGAATTTTTTTAACATCCTTCATTCGTTAACCGTACGTTGTATTTGTCCCAATCCAAACCTAACACCATCCACCAAGGAAAGCCAATGGCTTGACGGAGTGAATTCAATGCTCCCCATGCCCGGAAGACAAATAAAAAAGACGGAAAGAGAATCTGTTACGTCTTTTTTCGAAAGTATCATGACGCCTTAGAGACCTTCAGCCACCAGATCGCCCACTTCGGTAGTGGAGTATCCCATGCGGCCTGCCCCCAGGTCCTTGATTTTCTCACGGGTTACTTTGATCACGGTATCCTCGATGCACTTGGCAGCTTCCCGTTCACCCAGGAAGTCGAGCATCATCTGACCGGCACAGATGGCGGCCAATGGATTGATGACGTTCTGACCGGTGTATTTCGGAGCACTACCACCGATGGGTTCGAACATGCTGGTTCCTTCGGGATTCAGGTTACCACCGGCGGCGATCCCCATGCCACCCTGCACCATGGCTCCCAGGTCGGTGATGATGTCGCCAAACATGTTGTCGGTCACAATGACATCAAACCATTCGGGATTTTTGACAAACCACATGGTGGTTGCGTCCACATGCGCGTAATCCCGTTTGATATCTGAGAAGTCCTTTTCGCCAATCTCATGGAAAGCTCGCTCCCACAAATCGAATGCATAGGTCAAAACATTGGTCTTACCACAGAGGGTCAGCTTGTTTTCCTTGTTGCGGCGACGTGCATATTCGAAAGCAAAACGCAGACAACGTTCGACACCACGACGGGTGTTCACACTTTCCTGGATGGCGACTTCATGCGGAGTTCCTTTGAAAACAAATCCACCGGAACCAGTATAAAGCCCTTCATTGTTTTCGCGGACCACGACGAAATCAACATGCTCAGGTTTCTTGTCTTTTAATGGACAGAACCGCTCGTCATAAAGCTTAACCGGGCGCAGGTTGATGTATTGTTCCAGCTCAAAACGCAGGCGAAGCAAAATACCTTTTTCAAGAATGCCGGGTTTGACGTCGGGATGGCCAATGGCGCCCAACAAAATGGCGGGGAATTGCCGCAGATCATCTGCAGCGCTGTCGGGCAGAGCCTCGTTGGTGCGCAGATAACGGTCTCCGCCGAAATCGAAATCGGTGTAATTGAGTTTGAAACCAAACTTGGCTGCGGCAGCGTCCAGAACTTTGATGGACTCGCGTGTTACCTCGGGACCTGTTCCGTCGCCGCCAATGACTGCTATGTCGTAACTCTTCATGTATTCTCGTTTTTCAAATAAGGATTTTCTTCTAGGAACAAAGCGGAATCGAATCCTGCTCACGGGGCGATCCAAAGACACTTCCCAATCATCTCCTTACCGGGGTGATTGAAAGGAACGGCCTCTCCATAAACGCGGGGAAAGCCTTCCTAAGGCCCCTCACACGAACGCGCTCTAAGCCTAGCAACGTGAAACCTACCGGTGCCAGGTTCCCTTGAAAAGTTTTTTCCAAACTAAAGCCCCAAAACCTTGCGCCCCTCCGGAGTAATCATGGATTGGTGCCAGGGCGGGTCCCAAACGATTTCAACAATGGCATCCGCCACTCCAGGCACTTTGAGAATATTGTCCTGTGCGTCATTGGCAATCACCTGCCCCATGCCACACCCAGGCGCCGTCAGGGTCATTTTCACCTGCACCCGGAACATCCCATCAACCACTTCCTCTGATTTCAAGTCGTATATCAAACCCAAATCCACAATGTTGACCGGGATTTCGGGATCAAAACAAGCTCTCAAGGCTTCCCAGACATATTTTTCATCGAAGGTTCCCTTGACTTGAATGGCATCCGGAGAACGATCTGGACCTGAAGCATCCACCTCCCGTCCGAGTGCATCCGCATGTTTGCCTTCAATCCGAAACAAGCCATTCATGGCTCGAACAGTGAAAGATCCTCCTAGTTCCTGGACAATGTAAACTTCAAAACCTGCAGGCAGCAGAGATTTCTGCCCGGACGGGATTTGAACCGCTTCACAATCTCTCGATAATTTGATTTCCTTCGAATCCTGACTCATGTTGAGAAGCATACTAATCCATACATGAAAGATTGCAATGGATGTTAAACCCGGTATTCAAAAAACATTATCACCAAAACAAATCGACAACCCCGTTGCATCCGAATCATACTTGTCTCACCTGGGAGCCTTGCCGCTGCCCCAGTCAGGAATATCCCATTAACCTTAATTAGAAGTTTAGCAAGTGAGCGAAATACTGGTCATCGGTCATCGCAATCCGGACACGGACAGCATCTGTGCAGCCATTGCCTATGCTGATTTCAAACGAAAAACAGGCGTCACGAACGCCATCGCCGCCCGCTGTGGTGACATCAATGATCGCATCGACTTTGTCCTCCGTAAATTCGGTGTGGCTCCACCACGCTTTGTGGCGGATGTGCGTCCCAAGGTTCGGGACGTCATGCAACATCGGGTCATTGAAGTGACCGAGAACACCAGCGCGTTTGAAGCGCTGGAAATCATGGATCAGCACAACATTCGAACCTTGCCGATCCTTGATGAGGACAGACGCTGTCATGGATTGGTTTCGGTGTTCAAGATGAGCAAGTTTTTTCTACCTGGCCACAGCCGCATTCAGGACACACGACGCATCTTGACAAACCTGAACCACCTGAAGGAAGTGCTCCACGCCGATTCATTGGGGCTTCAGGAACCTGATAAGGAAGAAGAACTTGTACTGATGATCGGGGCCATGCGCGTGGACTCCTTTGAAAAGCGCTTGGAGCGTTATGATCCCAGTAAAATCCTGTTGATTGCCGGAGACCGTGAGGACATACAACTTTACGCCATAGAGAAGCGCATTCGAGTGATGGTCATCACCGGAGGGTTGAAAGTCAGTCCGGGGATACGAGCGCTTGCAGAAGCAAATGGGGTGTCCATCCTCGTATCGGAACACGACTCGGCGACCACGGCCATGCTGTGTCGGGCGGCAGTGTCGGTAAAGCACATCCGGACAGAACATTTCTTGTATTTCAATGAAGACGAATCCCTTAACTCCATCCGCGATGTAGCCATATCCTCTCAATTTCAGGCATTCCCAGTATTGGATGCACACAAGCGGGTTGTCGGAATCCTTTCGAAAACTGATTTTGTCAAACGCGTCAAACGACAATTGATACTGGTGGATCATAATGAACTCTCACAAGCGGTGAAAGGAGCGGACCAGGTGGAGATCCTGGAAATCATCGACCACCACCGTATTGGCTCCCTGACCACCCAGCAGCCCATTCTTTTTGTCAATCGCCCCGTTGGAAGCACCAGCACGATTGTATCGGAAATGTATCTGAATGCCGGCATCGAAATCCCCAAACCCATTGCAGGACTGTTGCTTTCAGGCATTATATCCGACACCCTGAACCTGACATCCCCCACGGCCACCAAAACCGACTCCAATATGCTGAAATATCTGGAACAAGTGACCGAACTCAATGCAGCAGAATTCACTGACGCCCTATTCAGTTCCGGATCCGTCCTGACCCATCGTGCACCCAAGCAAGCCATTACAAACGACTGCAAGGAATACGAAGAAGAAGGCAAGACATTCAGTGTGGCTCAAATTGAGGAGATTGGATTCGAACAATTCTGGGAACAAAAGGACACGCTTTTCAAGGCGATTGAAGATTATCGCCACCAGAACCACTATTACTTTTCCGCACTGTTGATCACAGATGTGGTAAGACAAACCTCGCTTTTGTTGGTGGTGGCGGATGCAGAACTGATGGCAGCCATTCAATACAACCTTGCCGACAATGATGTCTACGAGCTACCGGGCATTGTCTCACGTAAGAAGCAGCTTCTACCCTATCTGACCAAGTGTTTACATCAGGCATTGGAGGCAGAAACCACGGAGCAGACCAAGTAAAAACAAGCTGTGAATAACTTGTGAATAACTTTGTCTGGTCGTAAACCGGATCAGGGGATAAAGTGGAAACATCAGGCAAGCTGGTAGGTAGAAACCACTCGTGCAATCTGGTTGACGTAATTCTTAAGGTATATCTTAGTCGTGCGGTGTAAAAGACCTCCAGGGGTGTTCATCCTACCAGCTCGCCTTTTTCCTCGCTGCCTTTTTTAGTCACCGCAAGCCACTCTTTTAAAGACATTCTCTTTCCATTTCAAGAGGTTTATGGCATTTTTTGCAGGTAAATCCTGATTATGACTGCATCAAGGCACAAAGAAATGCCCACTTTTGGTGATTATCTGGCGATCGCCTTGAGCCCTTTGCTCATTGCCATCCTTGTAGGCAGCTTGGTTTTTTTCCTTCTTGATGTGTTTTACAGTGGAGTGATGGCCGGAGGGATTCGTTGGATGATGTTTTGGTATGTCATTGCAATCGTGGCTGTTGCCCGCATCAGCGTTGAACGAGGTGCATTTATCGCGAATATTTATGGTTTGTCACTGGCCTTTACAACCTGGCTCTATATTTCGAGCACACATGAAGGGTTCATGCTGGGGATCTTTTTATTAGCGTTTATTTGGTGGTGCGCTCATCGCCTGGTCAAGGATTGCGCAAAATCTGAGGATTTTTTTGGAGAGGACCCTACCCAGCGAGTGTTGGGAGGCATCCTCGAACGAGCAATCCCCGGTTTCACCCCCAAACCAGAAAGTAAACCCGTCAAAAACCCGGAGGAAAAGCGACGTGCCGGGGCGTGGGTGGTTTATTTTTCCATCGGTGCCATCCCGTTGTTCGGGATCGGCAAAGTACTGCTTCCGCAAGACGCCCCGTTGCTTCACACCCGCTCGGGGGTCTGGCTTGGACTGTATCTCACCGCAGCCTTGATGTTGCTGGTGTCGACACGTTTTTTGAATCTGCGGTTCACCCTGAGACAACGGCGCGCGAAGATGCCGCAGCAAATGGGCATCCGGTGGTTCGCATCCGGAGCATGGCTGATAGTGGTTGTGGGCCTAATCGCCTGGTTGACCCCGAGGCCGGGAGCCACGCAACAGTGGACCCACACTTCAAAGTCCATCAATGCAAAGATAGGTGAAGCCAGCCAATGGGCCATGAAATGGAATCCTTCCGGGAAAGGAGAAGGCATGGAGGGTCAGGAAAGCAAGACTCTGGGAAACCGAATCGCGGAAAGTCTGGCCGGTGAGGACGGTGAGCGCGGAAACCATTCGCCCCCTGCGCAAGGAAATGAAGGCGCCTCGTCGGACGGAAAGAACGGTGAAGCCAATACTCCAACTTCATCTTCACCCTCCACCCCAGGAAGCTCAGGTTCATGGTTGCAATGGCTGTTCTGGGCCACCGTGATCCTCTTGATCTGCTGGTTCGCATATCGAAACAGAGCCATGCTGGGAGCGTTGTTCAGAGAATGGTGGTCTTCGTGGCTTCGATGGTTGAAGCTGCGACGCCTGCAATCTCCCCATCAAAAGCGTCGACAAAGCGTTTCCAGCATCAAAAGTAAAACCGTCTCCTTCAAACAATATCCCAACCCGTTCACATCCCGAACATCCCAGGCCTGGAAGGATGACCGCCTGATTGTTTACACAATGGAAGCCTTCCAGGCCTGGGTGCACGACCACAAGCTGACCACACAGCCTGGAGACACCCCTTACGATCAACTCCGGCAGTGGTGCCAAACATTCCCCGACGCGTATGATGATTTGTGCCTGCTGTATCGGCACCACAACCACGCCGGGTTCGGTATGGGCGTTCACCCGGAATTCAAACGTGAGGATTTGAAACCTCTGTGGAATTGGATGCAACAAGCCTGATCAGGGGCTCAATGCTTGGGCTCTTTGCGCAGCACCTTGAGCGGCTCGGGATCTTTATAATGCCGTTTCAACCCCACCTCGGAGAGGAACTTTGCGGGCACGCGCTGAACAAACTCCGGAAAGGTGCGATCCGCACCTTTCCTCAACTGCAACTGACCGCTCTTTGATTCCCAGAATTCCGCCTGAGCTTCGTGCAGCGCGCGGGCAGCTTCCTCCGGGGTCATGGTTTCACGTTTTGCAAACACCCAAATCAGTTCCGGATCCCCCGGCAATGCCACTGGAAACGGCACAAACTTGATCTTCACCTCAGGCGGCAATTCTTCCTCGTTAAGAGGCAGGTCATTGATCTCAATGGCGCTGACAAGCGGCCCATTGGGCACATTCAGTTCCACATTCAGTGTACCGTCCTTTTCATTCACCACAAAATCAATCAAGTCACGACCAAAGGTTTCCTCAAATCGATGCGTGACTTCCTTCAATGTCTCGTCTTTCAGGTCGGGCAAGGGACACCGGCGACAGAACTCTTGAAACGCTTGAGCCTGCTTTTTTCTTTCCATTTCCTTGCGGATACTTTCTACGATCTTTTGTGCGAGATGCGAGTCCTCCATGGTTTTGGACAACACGGATTGGAGCAGTTCGACAACTTCTTTTTCAGTCAATTGATTCTTGGCCATGGGACGTTAACAAATTCAAAAATGATTTAAGTGCTCAGCAAAAAGCGGTCGGAACTTTTGCCGCAGGAATGGGAGAACTGCAATGCTAATTTGCAATCACATGACTTCTTTCTTTACGCAACACCTGTAAAGGAACATACTGCGGCATATTCCATTCATGAGAAGCAAAGCCAACATTCGTTTCTTGAGGTGGTGCACCATGACGTTTCTGTCACTGGCGGTCATTTCACAAGCGGCCGAACGACCGAACATTCTGCTGATCATGTCGGACGACATGGGGTTTTCAGACATTGGGTGTTATGGCGGTGAGATCGACACTCCCAACCTCGATCGACTCGCGGCCAACGGACTTCGCTTCACGCAATTTTACAATGGCGCGCGCTGTTGTCCGACGCGTGCTTCCCTGTTAACAGGCTTGTATGCGCATCAAACAGGCGTCGGACACATGCTTGGCGACCGCGGATTACCTGGTTATCAGAACGGATTGAACAATCATTGCGTAACGATCGCCGAAGCCTTGGGCATGTCGGGTTACCGCACTTACATGAGTGGCAAGTGGCATGTCACCACCCATACACACCCCGAAGGACCGAAGGACAACTGGCCTTTGCAGCGCGGCTTTGAAAAATTCTACGGAACCATCATCGGAGCGGGCAGCTTCTTCGACCCGCACACACTCTGCCGTCAAAACACTTTCATTACTCCGGACAACGATCCGGAATATCAACCCGAGACCTTTTATTATACCGACGCCATCACCGACAATGCCCTGCAATTTCTAAATCAACATAACCTGGAAAGAAAAGGTGATCCCTTCTTCATGTATGTATCCTACACGGCGGCACACTGGCCGATGCAGGCATTGCCGGAAGACATCCGGAAGTACGAGGGAGAATACGACAAAGGGTATGATTTCATCCGCTTACGCCGCTATGAACGCATGAAGCAAATGGGACTGATCCCCCGGGAAACCGTTCTGAGCCCCGCCGCAGGTGACTGGAACAACACTTCGCACAAGGAATGGGAAATCAAATGCATGGAAGTTTATGCGGCCATGGTGGACCGCATGGATCAGGGCATTGGAAAAATCATCACATCACTGAAGGCACAAGAGATGCTGGACAACACACTCATCCTGTTTCTGCAAGACAACGGCGGGTGTGCGGAAGGATTTGGTCGTGGTGAAAACATCAATGATCAGTGGGTTTCAGCGATCAAAGACCGAACACCCATGGACCGGGACGAACTTCAACCCACACTCTGGCCCCCGATGAAAACCAGAGACGGACGGCCGGTTCAAGGAGGCCCCGGAGTCATGCCCGGACCTGAAGACACTTACATTGCATACGGACGCAACTGGGCCAATGTTTCCAACACCCCCTTCAAGGAATACAAGCATTGGGTGCATGAAGGAGGCATATCGACCCCGCTGATCGTTCACTGGCCGGACCGAATCAGGTCCGCAGGCGAACTACGGCATCAACCCGGACATTTGATCGACATCATGGCAACTTGCCTGGATGTTTCAAACGCAAGCTACCCCGTCACATTCAGGCATGATCCCATCCACCCACCGGAAGGTCGTTCACTGCAGCCGGCCTTCGACAATCAACCCATTGAACGCGAAGCGATCTATTGGGAACATGAAGCCAACTGTGCCGTTCGGGTGGATGATTGGAAACTGGTACGAAAAGGCAGCATGAAAAACGGAGAATCGAGTCCTTGGGAGCTATATGATTTGGGGACGGATCGTTCAGAAATGAACGACCTGGCCGGCGAGCACCCGAAGAAGGTTGAGGAACTGGAAGCGAAATGGAATGCATGGGCGCATCGTGCGTTCGTCAAGCCGTGGCCATGGAAAGCGACGTCGAACACCCAATGAAACACGGCGTCAAGCAATAGGATAAAAACAATTTGGGATTTTCATCAAATTGTGTTACGTTACGCAAACGATCGTTTTACAATTCAATCATGAAACAAATAAAGCGAGACGATCTCTTTCGTCATTTGGATTTGTTCTTAAAAGACCGCGGTATTGAGCTAAAAGAAGATGCCTCTCTCACCAAACGGCTGCGGGACGGGTGTCATGTCCTCAGCGACACCATCAACAAGGCTCAATCTGCTATTGGACGAGCACGCAAGGAAGTCGACGGCAGAATCGATATCATGCGTGAAATCATCCATGAAAAAACGGCTCCCCCCAACAAAAAAGACACACCCAAAGAACAAACAATGAAGAAAACCAAAAAGAAAGCCGCCAAGAAGGCGCCAGCTAAAAAGAAAGCGGTGAAAAAGGCAGCACCGGCCAAGAAAGCCGCTGTCAAAAAAGCACCCGCCAAGAAGAAGGCTGTTAAGAAAGTAGCCAAGAAAGCACCCGCCAAG
>JAQCFT010000208.1 GCA_027619545.1 Verrucomicrobiota bacterium
CGTTTTTGCCGTAGAATTTGCTTTCCCATTTTTTCTGCTTGTCGCCTGCTTCCTTGAGTAAGGGCGTGTTGGCGGCTGCTTTGAGGAGCCATCCAAGCAAGGTCTGGTAGGGGGATTTCATCGGGCGGGCAAAATCCACAAACAAAACCACCCGGTAACCGTCGGTGTTGTTCCAGACTTCATGATTGTATGTGTCGTCAAAAATGAGGCTTTGACCTTCTTCCCAATGCCGAATCTGGGTGCCGATGCGTATGCGGCATTGTTCCCTTGGTTCGGGGACCAGAAGTCCCAGATGATATCGCAAGACCCCGCAAAAAGGGCCACGATGAGCTGGAATATGCTTGTGCGGCGATAGGATGGAGAAGAAGGCGGTGTGCAATCCCGGGATATGTTGAAGGATGCGTGTGGTCTCCGGGCATTTGGCTTGGTTGGCGTCGCATTTCATGCCCGGGGCGACCAGGAAAAACGTTTTCCAATCATTGTCCTGTGTGATGGTTTTGGCCTCCTTCAGGATCTCATGAAAACTGGGGATCTGGTCTCTGAACGCCAGGATGGTATCCAGTTCCTTACGGATGATTTTCCATTCCTGTTCCACTTTTTTCGCCCATGGAAATGTGGCGTTTTCAAAAACAGCCAGGTCTTCCACTGCTCCACGTTTGGCGATGAAATTCTCCACAAAGTCTCCCGTCTTGCGCCCTATCGTCACTCCAAGATGCCGGGGCGGAAGCAGTCGGTATTGTCGGCTGGATCTAGGGTCGTCCAGGTCAATGTCTGTCACCTTGCTTTGATGCATGTTCTGTCTGATGCTGGTTTGTCGGGTATTGAAATGATTGGACACCGGACAAGTTCATGCTACGGAGGTGGGGTTTTGATGGCAATTTCAAATTGGAAATGCTTTCAATGAATCCCTTTTCAATGCAGGATATCGAGGTTTGCGGTCCTCGTTTTCGATATCGCAATGGATGGCTTGTTGCTGAGCAAGAGTCACCCAAGATTCATGGCATGAGTATTCGATTGGAAATGATTCAAGTGGCAAGGCTGGCTCCCAAAGCGTTGGGGGAATCGGCAGATTTGGTCGCGCAGTTTTTAAAGCATGCGCGTGCCAAGGGAGGGGGATTCCAGGATCGTTCCGGATCGCCGGATTTATACTACACTGTCTTTGGATTGGATGGTTTGCTGAGTTTGGGGGTGGAGTGTGATGAGAGTGATTGGCTGCCTTTCGTTACCTCTCACGGAACGGGTGAAGATCTCGATTTCGTTCATTTGTGTTGCCTGATTCGATGCCTTTCCGCCGCTCAAAACCTGAGAGGGGTTCGGGAGGATCTGCTGAGCCACTTGAATCGCTTCAGGAGTCAGGATGGAGGTTTCAACCCCGAACCGAATGCACCTTACGGAACCGCTTATGGAGCATTCCTGGGGGTGGGAGCCATGCAGGATCTTGGTGTGGACTTGAATCATGTCCAATCCGATCTGCAATCATCACTCGAAGGCCTGAAGACATCCGATGGCGCGTGGGGTAATGACCGGCAGCAAAAAGTGGGGGCAACCAATGCCACCGCGGCCGTAATGACAACGTTGAGGCAATGGGGTGGTCCTGTTCCGTCAGGAGCAGCCGATTGGTTGATCAACCGCATTCATCCCATGGGAGGGTTTATGGCCACACCGACGGCACCCATTCCGGATCTGCTTTCCACCGCCACTGCTTTGCACGCTTTGGCAGGCGTGGAACGTGGTGTGAACGAGGAACAACGGGAGCGATGTCTTGATTTTATCGATACTCTTTGGACCAATGAAGGAGCATTCCATGGACATTGGCATGAGGATGAGTTGGACACCGAATACACTTTTTACGGATTGTTGGCCTTGGGGCATTTGAATGCCTGAATTTTGACATCGACTTTCCAGGGCAGCAGTTTCACGATTTCATGATGCAGTCCGAATACAAACCTGATTTTCCACTTCCGAAAATGTTTCCATTGGAGCAGGTCTTTCCCGGTCGCGACACCGATTTTGAATATGTTACGGCTGTTCAAAAGGCATTGGAACCACTTCGGTTTCGGGTGAAACCCGGGATGCGGGTTGGCTTGGCCGTGGGGAGCAGGGGGATCACCGGTTTGGATTGCATGGTGTCGACCGCGGTGGAGGTTTTGCAATCCATGGATGCCCGTGTCGTCATTCTTCCCGCCATGGGGAGTCATGGGGGGGCTTCTTCCGAGGGGCAGACCGCGTTGCTGGCCGGCTACGGTGTTGGACGTGAACAGCAGGGCGTACCTGTGGAAGCATCCATGGAGACGATTCAGGCTGGCCAAACCGAGTGGGGGACACCGATCTACTGGAGTCGGGCTGCTTCCGAATTGGATGGAGTTTTAATTCTCAACCGCATCAAGCCCCATACCGATTTCAAGGGAAATCTGGGTAGTGGGATCCTTAAAATGCTGGTGGTGGGATTGGGTAAACGAGACGGGGCTTCCGCGTTTCATAGGGCCTCTATCCAACACGGCTACGAGAACGTGCTGCGAACCTATGCAGAGAGCCTGTTGCTGAAGATGCCCATATTGGGTGGTTTGGCGGTTGTTGAAAACGCGTTGCACCAAACCGATTCCATTCGGTTTCTTCCTTCCGAATCTCTGGTGAAGGAAGAAGAAAAACTCTTTCAAACGGCCAGGGACTTGATGCCACGGTTGCCTTTTGATGATTTGGATCTGTTGATTGTGGATTCGATCGGAAAGAACGTCAGCGGATCGGGGATGGATCCAAATATCATTGGTCGTGGAGTGCACGGGTATTCCACGGATTTTTCCCAGCAGACCGATTTTCCACGCATCAAGCGGATCATGGTGCGTGATTTGACACCGGAATCGCACGGCAACGCGATCGGTATCGGTATGGCGGACTACACCACATCACGTCTGGTGAGGGCGATGGATCCCCGGACTTCCTTTGTGAATGCCGTTACTGCCATGACCATGAATGGAGCCAAGGTGCCCATTCATTTTGAATCCGACAGGGAAGTGATTCAGTGGGCATTGAGTTCTGTATTGGTAGCGGACAAAAAAGAATCCCGTATCTTGAGGATACGGGACACTTTGAATCTAAATTGGATGGAAGCATCCGAAAGTCTGCTACGTGAAGCTCGATCTCACGATCAGGTTCGCATCCTGGGGGATCCTGAAGAGATGGCCTTTGATGCCCAGGGAAAGTTGCCTGCCATTATGCACTGATCATGTTGTTCTGCCTGGCGTAATTGAACAAGCCGCCGGCATCAACCACGGATCGGACGTCTCCCAATGGTTTGAACGAATAAGTTTTTCCCGTTTCATCCACAGTAACGGTGCAAGCATCCAGATCGACGGTGACGACGTCTCCGTTTTTCAAAACGTCACACAGCCTGTCGGTGCATTCGCAGGGGTAGAGTTCCCCGGTGGCGACACAGTTGCGGAAAAAAATGCGTGCGAAACTTTCGGCCAACACCAACTGGCAGTCGGCAGAGCCCATGGCAATGGGAGCATGTTCGCGGGAACTTCCACATCCGAAATTACGTCCGGCCACGACGATGGGATACTGGCTGTCAACTTTCCCTTCCTCCACATAGCGTTCTGGATAAAGTGAATCAGGCAGGCCGCACATGGCGTAGCTGCCGAGCTTTTCATACTCATCCTCTATCGTTGGAATGAGGTTCAGATATTGTGCCGGAATGATTTGATCCGTATCGATATTGTCTTTGACGACGTAAACTGGTCCCTTGATTACCTTACTCATATTTGCTTGGCATTTTGCGATGAAAGGATGGATTTGGCAATCATTTAGCTCAACGATTGCTGCTGGCCGTCAACCGGTTGCCCGGTTCCTTGTCGTCAGCTTTGAGTGCGTCGATGTAATCTCTGAGGATGCGCACCCCTTCCCGGGTATAGGCATCGAGTCTTTTATCGATCTCATCCTGTTCGTCTCCGACGTATGAGTCTTCCTGGATAGCCGGGAGTTCTCCTTCGGTCTCCTCATCCGCATCGGTGTCTTCTTCGACGACGTAATGTTCGGGGTTATCTCCATCAAACATGAGCTCGGCTGGAGATTCATCACGAACCTGATCCATGGTGATACGATAGATCTTGAGCCCTGGATAGCGCCGTGCCTTGCGTTCTTCGTCCCGTTTTTCGTTACGTTCTTTGTCTTCCGCTTTTTCGGGGATGCGTTTTTCTTCGTTGAGACTGATTGTCTTGCGTTGTTTGATTTCCAGATATCGTTCGATATCGTCCTGAATATACTGGAAATCTCTGTCCTGTTCGATGCGTTGTTTCGATTTATTTCGAAGAACATCCAAAATAGGTTCGTTGACACGGTGCATGGTCTTGTAATCAGCGGGCTGGATGGAATCGGGATCGAGGCTGCGAGGAAGGTTGGCCTCTCCAAGTTCCATGTAATCATAGATGGATGGCAGGATAATGTCCGGTGTCACTCCCTGTTTTTGCGTGGTGCCGCCGGCTACTCTGTAAAATTTGGATATGGTGTATTTCATGAGGCCCGCCTCATCAGGCATGCCTGGGAAACGATTCATTTCAATCAAGGTCTGGACGGTGCCTTTTCCGTGGGTGGATTTGTCACCGACGACAACCGCTCTGCCATAGTCCTGCAAGGCAGCTGCAGTGATTTCCGCTGCCGAGGCGCTTAAATGACTGACCAGCACCACCAAAGGACCATCATATTCGGTTGAAGGGTTTTCATCGTTCAATACCTGCTTTTGTTTGACGAAATTCTGAACTTGGACAACAGGGCCTTCCGGAAAAAATAAACCGGTCAATTCCACTGCTTCCGGAAGTATGCCGCCACCGTTACGTCTGAGGTCTAGGGCTATCCCTTCAACATTTTCCTTTTTAAGGCGTTGCAGAAGTAAAGCGGTGTCCTGCGCAACTTTGTCGTAATACTGGGGAACGGTCAGTACCCCGAACCGGCGGGTTTTACCACCTTCTCCCTCTGGGAGTTCAATGATGCGGGCTTTCGAGAACTGCTCCTTCAATTCGATTTTTTCACGGATCAGCACGACTTCCTTGGTTTCGGATCCATCGGTGGATTTTGCCGGAATCACCGTGAGTCGAACTTTGGTTTTGAGCTCTCCCCGAATCATCTGCACGACCTTGTTCAACTTCATCGCCACTACGTCCACGGATTCGTCATTCCCCTGGGCGACTGCGATGATCTTGTCTCCGGGCTTGATCTGTTTGCTTTTGTCGGCAGGCCCTCCAGGAACCAGGCTGACAATTTGGCAATACCCTTCGTTGCTTCGGAGCAGGGCGCCAATACCGGTCAGTTCGTTGTTGACGTTTTTAATGTAAAAATCATCGGCCGATGTGGGGCTCATGTAGTTGGAATGCGGATCATAGGCATTGGCCAGAGCCGTCAAATAAAGCTCCAATATCTCGTCTGTTTCCAGCGTTTCAAAGTCTTTGACCAGTCGATCGTATCGTTTTGAGAGCCGTTCTTTGATTTTATCCGTGTCGTCTTTGGATAGGCGACCCTGAAGCATGTCGTATTTGATGCGGAGACGCCAGAGTTCCCGAGCTTCCGCTTCCGAGTTGGGCCAGGGTTCTTCGGATCGCTTGACCATGATCTCGTCGTCCACATCGAATTGGTAATCCTCTTTCAGCAGTTCTTCAATGTCCGCCCTGCGTTCCTTGAGGCGGGTTTTGAATCGTTCGAAAATGTCAAATGCAGGAGTGGCATTGTAAACGGATTCGTTTTTTAATGTGCCGACGGTGTAGTCATCCAGAAAACCGGCATATTTTTCCCGAAATTCTTCTATGTCCGATTGGAGGAAAATCTGGTGATTCAGGTCCAGTGAATCCAGATAGTTGTCAAAAAAGATTTCGGAAATGCTGTTGTCAATCAGTTGCTGGCGATAGTGATTGTTGCTCAATATCACACTGGCCGCTTTTGTGATGTTGGCGCTTTGTCGTTTGCTGAAGTCAAGCGCCTGCAAGGGCGAATAAATCAACAAGGAAAGGATCAGTGCGATGCGCATTTCAGTGTTCTTCATGATGGGAAAGAGTTTGCACTGATTTGGTCTAGATTCAACATTGTTTCATTGATTTTTTTCCAGTTGCTACGATGGTCTTTAAGAGGACCGTGATCCGTGCCGATTGGAATCATGTGGAAAACGGTCATTGAGATGTGGTTGTGTTCTTCGGTAGGACACGACCTTTTGGTGGTTTGATTTTTGAATACGATGCATGGTTTTGCGAAAAAGTTTCAATATCCTTTGACGGCAAGTCGTTCGGCCCGGTTTGTGGCTGTGATTTTTCTTGGGGTCCTTTGGTGTTGCGCGATCGAAAAGACGATGGCAGCAGTTAGTTCAGTTCGCACTTTGGGATTGAACTTCAATGATGGTCCCTTCAAAAGCCGGTTTTTTCCTCAATCGCCACAGTCTTCCGAGGCTGTCCCCGGATCGATTGTGGGTCTTCAACCTGCATTTGTGGACGGTCTTGAGAATAAGGGGCTCCGGTCCAGGGAAAATCAAGATGGTATCATTCTGGATCTGGGAGCGGCTGGTTCATCTACCTTTTCGCCGCAACATGGGGCTGTTCGCTTTTGGTTTCGTCCAGACTGGGCTTCTGGTGAAGGACCGGGTGGTTATGGTTCATTTTTCAGTCTTGGAAAATGGATGGCGCCCACGGGAGACATGAAGGGATATTGGGGGCTCAGTATGGACCCCAAAGGCGAGCGCATCCAGTTGGGTGCTCAATCCATGGACCAAGGCGACACATTCATCAGTGCGCCTCTTCAGTTCAGCAGGCACCAATGGTATGAGATCACCATCAGTTATTCAGAGAAGGAAACCTGGATTTATCTTGATGGCAAAATGTATGGACCAGGCAAGGGGATATCGATTGTTCCACCGGCCGAGGCATTGGCGGAAACCGGTTTGGCGGTGGGCAACACACCGTGGGGGTATCAGCCTGTCAAGGGGGTGATCGATGGCTTTGAGTTGTTCAATTACCCTCTCGGTGATCCGGAGAATGACTTCAAATACTTCGCCTTAAGTGCCCGGGTTGAAAAAGACCCGGTCGCTGTTCTTCTGGAATGGGCTCCGCGGGGAGGGGTTCGATATGCTGTAAAACGACGGGAGCAGGAACAAGAGACTTGGACTACAGTGGCTGAAGGAGTCGATGAATTCCATTACCTGGACACCTCGGAAGTCCTTTCGCCGGGACAGGTGTATGAGTATCAGGTTCATCCCTACAACTATCCAGGCACCACCAATCAGGTTCATGTTGCAGTCTATTCCGGACCGACACATCATCGAGGTAAAGTATTGCTGTTGGTGGATGATACTCAGTATCGCGATTTGAAGGATGATTTGAATGGCTTTCAGCAGCAGTTGGAATTGGACGGGTGGACGGTGGCGATTGACAAAGCTCCCAGGCACAGTGACACACGCTGGAAAACAAACATCAAACGCATTGCCAAGGTTAAGGAAATCATTCACACCCACCTTGCCGCGCCGGTGGATGGGCTGAAAGTGTTGGTGATTTTGGGGCATGTTGCCGTACCGTACTCCGGTTTTGTCGCGCTGGATGGACACGCTCGACCCGGGGATGATCATCGTGGTGCATGGTCCTGTGACGCTTACTATGGTGATCTGGACGGGGTCTGGAGGGACCAGGTCGTGAATCACTCTGGAGGCTCTCATTATAGCAATCACAACGTACCGGGCGACGGGAAATTTGATGAGGATCGGATGCCGACGCAATTGGAAGTTGCCGTGGGCAGAATTGATTTTGCCAATCTGCCCAACATCAGTGGAGCCATTCTGGAAAACAAGCCCCGAAGAAAATCCGAGGTCGAAACGGAGTTGCTCCGCCAATACTTGCGAAAGAACCTGGCATTCCGAAAGGGGGATCTTTCCTTTGACTCAGAAGCTGTGATTCGATCCTACCTGCCCCGGAATCAAAGCATGTCGGTTCACAAACCGGCAATCATGAATGCGGCCAAGTGGTATGGTCATGTGCCGGGCCCCGTCCGGATAGGAGATGGGTTCATTGAAGATAGCCGCCCCAGTTGGGCATTTATGGGGGGATACAGTGGCAGCGCCTCCTTTGCGAGCGGTGTAAGGAGAACCCGGGATTTTAACCGTCCGGAGAAGGCCCCACACGCTGCCTTCCTGATGTTTCATTCGTCCTGGCATGGAGACTGGAACCTGCCTGACGCATTTCTGCGCGCGTGTCTCACAACACCCGAGGCCGGCCTGGCCTCATTCAGCATGCTGGTGGGGCCCTGGTGGTTAGGAGATTTGGGCAGGGGAGAATGTCTGGGGTATGGATATTTGCGATCCGCCAATCAACGCCCCGTCTCTGCGACTCGTGCCCTGGCTATCATGGGAGACCCGACCCTGAGAATATTTGTTACTTCTCCCGTGTCAGGGCTTGTCCTGAAGATGGCCGGCGATACCAGACAGTTGACTTGGAAAAACCCAAGAATTACCAACTTGGAGGGCGTTTACCTCTACTATTTCGACAACGACCTTGAACGGTATGAGACCATCACACGTTTGGAACCCACTCTGGAATACTGGAATCTACCCGATCATATTCCCAGCCAAACACGCCTCATGATCCGTGTCGGTCAGTGGATCCATACAGGAAGCGGCACTTTTAATTCTCTGAGTCATGGTGTTGAGCATCTGGTGAAATAGCAAATTCCTTAGTCCTTCGAGGAGATATTCATTTTGTCGATGAGGTTTAATGTGCGCCATTGTCTGCCCTTTGCATTTGCGTGGTGTTTGCTGTCGCATAGGAAAGTCGTGTCGGGAAAGGCGTCTTGAAAGATTAAATGAATCCCTTGATGCCCTTTTTGTTTCCACAGTGAATCCAGTTCCGTCTTCCAGGTTTTGGGAATGGACGAATCCCGGTAGTATTCGCTTGGGATAATGAAATAGATGGAAGCATTCATATAG
>JAQCFT010000209.1 GCA_027619545.1 Verrucomicrobiota bacterium
ACGGGCCATCCACTCATGGTGCTGATTGATAATTCTCGACTAGGTTGTGACTTTTGGGTCGTTGTCATATGTTTTCTCCGTTATCAATGTGATATCACACTGTAATCAAATACCCATAGGAAGCCTGATTGTTTCAATCCATGTCAGGATTTTTGTTTTCTGAATAATTGAATCACCAACGGACTGATCAACATGATGATCAGCATACAAGCCATTACCGCACAGAATGGGCGGGTTAGAAACGGCAACCAATCCCCTTCGGTCTTGATGAATCCGGTGCGCATGTTTTTTTCCACCATAGGTCCGAGGATCAGCCCGAGAATGAGAGGAGCCAGGGGAATGGCAAGCAGTTCCAGCCCAAAACCAATCAACCCGAACAACCCCATCACATAGACGTCGAACATGCTGCTCTGCAAGGCGTAGGCCCCCACCACCGAGAAAATCACCACAGCCGTCAGCACCCAGTGCCGGGGAAGTTTCAAGAGTCGATCGAAAGCCTTGATCCCTATCCAACCTGCCGGAAGCAGGAGAAGCTGCGTGATCAGAGCGATACCAAAGATCGCTTTCACCTGATCGCCACTTTGTTCAAAAATCATGGGACCAGGTTTGATGTCGTAAACCATCAAAGCCCCCAACACGATGGCCGTTACAGCATCCCCTGGAATTCCGAACACCAAAGCCGGAATCCATGCACCGGCGACAGCCGCGTTATTGGCGCTGGTGGGAGCCATCACCCCCTCCTCGGAACCTTGTCCGAATTTTTCCGGCTCTTTCGAGGTTTTCTGAGCCAGTCCATACGATGCCCACGCGGCAATATCCGCTCCAGCACCGGGCAGAGCGCCTATCACGGTGCCGGCAACCGAAGATTGGGAGATCAGTCTTTTTCGTTGCCAGAGGGTCCGAAAGAGTTCGGCGAAGGAGAAACCTTTACCAGATGATCGAATGCCCGTTGTCGTTGTGTCTACGGTGATCGTCGGTTTCCAAATGTTACGAAGCACTTCGGAAAGACCAAACAAACCAATCATCACCGGGATGAATTGAACACCGTCCATCAGATCAATCTTGCCATAGGTAAACCTCTGAGCCCCACTGATAACATCCAGACCGACGGTGGACAACAAGAGTCCCAGGCAAGCAGCCAGCAAACCGTTCAAAGTGTTGCCCGCACTGACGATTGCGCTCATGCTTAATCCAAAAATGGCCAGCCAGAAATACTCGAACGAGCTGAATTTCAGCGCAAACCTGGCCAACTGAGGAGCCAGGAAGATGAGCAGACAAACTCCGATGATACCTCCGATACACGAACACCACAAATCCAGGGTCAATGCAATCGCCCCCTTACCCTGACGTGACATCTGGTGTCCATCCAGAGTTGCAGCTGCCGAAGCAGGTGTACCCGGAATGCGCAAGTAAGTTGCGGGAATGTCTCCGGCAAAAATGGCCGTAAAACTGACACCGATGATCATGGCCAAACCTGCGTTGGCGGGCAGGTAATAACTCATGGGAACAATCAATGCCACCGCCATCGTCGCGGTAAGCCCCGGTGTGGCCCCCACAAAGATACCGAACACCATCCCCAACATCCAGGGAATCAATGTGCCGGGATGAAATAATTCAAGCCAGTTCATCTGCAGTTCGCTTCAGATGTTAGGCAAGGAGATCCATCGCTTTTCGCATGGATCTTGCCAAAACAGCCAGACCGGCTTCTCTGGGCATCTCACGGAAGGGACGGTTGAAGGGTTCAGCCATCAAAGGAGCCTTCACACCTTGCGCAGCAAGTCCGTTCAGGAAGCCAGCTGTATCAATCACTCCCGTTGACGCAGGCAGTTCACGGGTTCCGTCCTGAAGGAAGGGCCGATCGATTCCTACCGGAGCATCATTCAGTTCCACACTGACGACATGTTTGGGCTCGAGGAGTTTAAGATCTTCAACTGTATCCTGTGCATTATGCCAGTGCCAGCAGTCCATCACCAACCCCACGGTGTCCAACCCAATGGCATCGATCAAATCCAATCCCTCACGCAGTGTATGAATGAAGGGAAATTTCCGGCGATTCCGAAGTGATTCCGTCCCGACATACTCCATGCCGAAGCGAAGTCCATGATCCGCCAGCACACGACCGATCTCTGCAAGGCGACGACGATGTATTTTAAAGTTCTCCAGATAAGTCCATTCGTCGTGGCATGGCATGATGTAAGTGATGGCACTTTTCACTCCGGCCTTGGCCAATGCATCCGCTTGTTGAGGAAGTTTTCGAATCCCATCCTGAAATTTACCTTCGTCATTACGGAAATCGACCGGCATGCTGGAGGTGCCCCATTGAAGCTTTTTGTCGGCCAGGGTTTCGGCACACTCATCAAAGTCCCTTTGGCTCCATTGGCTCACTTCCTCCGTGTGCGCACCCACCGATTCAAATCCAAATTGTCCGGCCCATCGAATGGCGTCGTCTTGTTTGCCCGGTATGCCCAGTTTCCAGACCGTAAGATCCATCGTAAAAGGCTTCATCGTGTCTGATGCCGCTTCAAGAGCCGCCGAACGATATGCCAGCGCTGCAGCCGACATCATCCCAGCTTGGCGCAACCAATGGCGACGAGTCATTTTGAACACAGCGGAATCGGACTTCTCGATAGAATCGGACAATGGTTCATGCATCCCCTACTGTTACTGAAATGGTTGATGAAGGTCAATGTCAGGATCATACCCCAAAAACCTATCATGATTCACACTGAATCGAATCATTAACCTGTTGATCAATTCTACGAAACATGCACTCTTTTCGTCGTCGTTTTGATTTATTGTTATGATTGTTTACTGGAACGGACAATTCATCCCAAAGGAACAGGTAAGGGTTTCGCCCGATGACCGTGGATTCCTCTTTGGCGATGGCGTTTATGAAGTCGTTCGTATTTATAACGGACGTTTTTTTGAGATGGAAGCCCATGAGCAACGCTTGATCGAAAGCGCCAATGCAATTGGATTGGCACTTCCTGGATTTAAAGGCATGGGTGCATTTGCACAAGAACTGCTGGGGCACCAAACGCTGCCGGACGGCAATGGCGTGCTGTATTACCAGATCAGCCGCGGAGCAGCGCCGCGCAAACACTTCTTTCCGGATCCTCCCATCCAAGCAAGTCATTATGCCTACATCCAGGCACTTCCGCTTCCCGACCTGGCGACTCGCCCGGGTGCAGCGGTCCACACCGGTCCGGACCGACGCTGGGCCAACTGCCACATCAAATCCATAGCACTTCTGGGGAGTGTCCTGGCCGCCCAGGAAGCAAAAGACAAAGGTGGCCACGAAGCCATCTTGCATCGCGACGAACGAGTCACGGAAGGTTCCCACACCAACGTCTTTGCGGTGATGAACGGTTCCCTCCTCACTCATCCTGCAAATCAATGGGTCCTCAATGGCATCAATCGCCGGGTCGTGATCGAATTGGCCAAGGAAGCAGGCATTCCATGTTCGGAGAAAGCCTTCACACTTTCCGAATTAAAACAAGCGTCGGAAGTCTTTCTCACCGGAACCACGGTGGAAATATGGCCGGTTGTTTCAATAGATGGCATGCAAGTCGGAGACGGACAAACCGGCCCTGTTGCCCGCCAGTTGCAGAGCCTTTTTGATCGCGGCAAAGATCGCCTGGCTTAATCTTTTTCCAATTTGGGGTTGCTGTTCTTCATGAACCGGTACAAGTCACTGTCAGTCGAAAGAATCATGGTCGTTTCACCTTCGATCACCGTTTCGTAGGTCTCAAGCGTCTTCAGCAATTCATAGAAAGCCGCTGATTCTCTGGATTGATTGTAAGCGCTGGCATAGATCTCCGTGGCTTTTGCATCCGCAGCACCCTGGATTTCCTGAATCTGCTTGTAGGCTTCTGATTCGATCTGTTGCATGTCGCGTTCCTTGTTCCCCAGAATACGAGCGGCCTCACCGGCGCCTTCGGAACGAAAGCGTTCGGCGATCTGCTGGCGTTCACTGATCATGCGTTCATAAATGCGTTGACGCACGGTTTCGTTGTAGTTGATTCGCTTAAAACGAATATCCAGCAGCTCAATACCGAAATCTTTCAGTTTTTCGGCGGCCTGCTGATAGATTTCTTCTTCGATCAACGCTCTGCCTTTGGTGATCGGATAAAGCTGCCCCACGTTACCCGGAGCATCGGACAGTACTTCGTCCACAACCGGTTCACGATCCTTGGTGGTGCGCACGATTTCGATCAGTTCATGCTTGGCGATCGCGTTGCGTGTTTCACTGCCGAGGATGTCGTCCAGACGAGACTGAGCACTGCGTTCATCTCTCAAACGAAGGAAAAACTGTTTAGGATCCTGAATGCGCCAGCGTCCAAAGGTATCAACCTCGATATAAGTCTTATCCTTGGTCGGCATTTCGTTGGACTGCCCGTCCCAGGCAAGAATGCGTTTTTCAATTTGATTCACATTCTGAATAAACGGGATTTTGAAATGTAACCCGGCCGATGTGATGGGCTCCCCGACAGGTTTGCCGAATTGTGTGATGATGGCCTGTTCCGTTTCGTGAATGGTATAAGCGGCATTAAAAACAAAAAATGCGCCGACGAATACGATTATAGCGAAAAATGTAGCTTTGACTGATTGCATGATGATATCTCCCGATTACTTGTTTCCGTCCAGTTGCAACAGCGGCAGCACTTGATTGGCCTCTGCATCCATGATGATTTTCCTGCCCATTTTCGGCACCACACTCTTCATGGTTTCCAGATACATGCGCATCCGCGTTACTTCAGGCGCTTTGGCGTATTCCAGAAACATGGCATTGAAACGGGTGGCATCCCCTTCCGCTTCGTTGATTCGTTTCAAGGCGTAACCTTCGGCGGCTTTGATCTTCTGATCCGCCTCACCGCGTGCCAACGGCACCACCTTGTTGTATTCCCGATTGGCCTCGTTCACGAGTTGCACGCGCTGCTGCTGTGCTTGGTTGACTTCATTGAATGATGCACGGACGGGATCCGGCGGATTGACGTCTTTGAGTTGAACCTGGTCGATACTCAACCCCATCTCGTATTTGTTCACCAATTCCTGCAACCGTTGCAGCACGAACACTTCGATCTCCTGACGTCCAACCGTGATGACTTCATCCACTGTCCGGTCGCCCACCACTTCACGCATGACGGATTCGGAAACGGCTCTCAAGGTATCACCAGGATCTCTCACCTGAAAAAGATACTGCCTGGGATCGTTGATGCGATACTGAACAATCCATTCGACCGTTGCCGCATTCAGGTCTCCGGTCACCATGTTCTTTTCATTTTCCCAGCTTCTCGAAGAGGAGTACTGTCTGGGATTCGTTGCCCCGGCGGTTCCAAAACCAAATTCCTGCTTCAACTGACGTCTGACAGGAACAATCTCCACCGAATCAATACCGAATGGCATCTTGACCCTCAAACCCGGATCAACCGTCTTGATGTACTTTCCAAAACGAAGCACGACGCCCTGGGACTCGGCCTGCACGGTGTAAAACATGGTGAACAACGCAACCAGGATCAGGGCCGCAATGGCCCCCATCATGATCACCCGCAACTGAATTCTGTGGTCGTTGAAGTTGGCTTCAAAGACGTTTTTCATCTGACTCATGGTTTTTTACTAAATTGTGGCTTGGTCCGATCGCCGCCGGATTCCAAGTAAGCAAGCAGATCCAATATTTCCTCCTTTTTCAAAACTTGCAACAATCCTTCCGGCATGGGAGAGAGTTTGGATGGTTCCCTTGCACTGATGTCCGTCTTTTTGACAGTCGTGACAGTGGAATCGTAGGGGTTTTCCTGCAAATCGAGGCTACTGTCTGTTTCCCCAACCAATCTCCCGACAAATTGTTCTCCGTTCTTGGTTTGAACTTTTTCGTAGACGTATTGTTCGGAAAGCACCTTGGATGGATGCATGATGGAGTCCAGAACATCCAATCTTGAAAAACGGCTGCTGATCGCGGTTAGTTCGGGCCCTACCGATCCTCCCTCGTTGCCAAAACGATGACAGGCGCCACATTGCGCAGCCTGATAAGCCAGTCGTCCCTGTTCAAAGTCCCGCCCTTTACCAACCTGGTCGAGTTGTGATTCGATGTCGCTCATGGTCCATTCGGTAAATTCACCACGCGTCAGAATTGGATTCGGCGGTAATTCCCGGTCCACCGTAAGGCCTCCGTCAAGAATGTCCTTGAGGGCGTTTTTTTCAGCATCCGTCAGGTGCGCCAGCGCGTCATTTTTGATATTAACCATGAATTTGTTGAAACTGGCACCAAAGGAGAATCCACGCCCGGCCTCCAGAAACCAGGACAAGGTTCGCGGAGGGTGCTGAATGCTGTTCAGATCCTTGTTAAACCAACTGAAATAACGTCGACGCTGTTCCAATGTCCAGCCTTCGGACACATTCCGGAGGGAGAAGATGTAGTGCAATTGGTCCTGGTGATATTTGGTCTGATCCCCCAAGGCCAAGTTGTCTTCGATGACGCCTGGGACGTTCAAGTAAACGGCGATGCGGCACAGTTCCTGATTCACTTTTTCACTCGGTGACGGGTAAAGCTGGTCAACAGCGCCGGCAACGAGTTGCGCGGTGTTGGCAGAAGGTTTTCCCATGCGAACGAAACACAACTGCAGGATACGTGCTGCCTGCAACTGCTGTTCTTCCGTCAAAGCAGGACCACTCACTTCCTGAAGCTTTTCCAGCAGAGCATCTTGCCAGCCATTGGTCCCGACCCGGGCCAAAGCAAGAAGGCCGGTTAAACTTCCCTGCACGCTGTATTCATCCAACAAGCGATCACTCCATGCTGTGACAGGCTGGCTTTCAATCGCGACACGGGCGGCATAGCGTATAAAACGATCCGAACTCCGCAGGTGAGGCCAGGCGAAGGCAACTGCCTGGGAATCGATTTTTCCATGGAAGGATTCCAATCGACGTCTCAACATCCGGGCGTCGGCTTCCTTGGTATCTTCGTAGGAAACCAGATCGGTCGGTTCCTGTCCTTCGTAGGTCACTCGATAGAGTCCGGACTGGGTACCACGGCCTCCTATCGCAAAGTAAAGTGCGCCATCCGGGCCTACTTCCATATCACAGACATTCAGAGGACGCCCCGACACGAAGGTTTCCTTCGATGCATAGTAACTGGCTCCATTCGGAATCATGTGAATGGCAAATATCCGGCCATAGGACCAATCCATCACGTAAAGCGCCTTCTGGTATCGCTCGGGAAACTGTGCTCCATAACCAAAACAAACGCCCGTCGGGGAACCGATCCCGACATCGATCAAGGCAGGTAGACTGTCCTCAAAATATTCCGGCCATTTACTGGTACCGGATCGCCAGCCGTATTCCCCGCCCACGACCGAATGGATCACCCGGGTGGGACGGTACCATGGCGTTCCCCAATCCCATTCCATGTCGCTGTCATAGGTGAAGATTTCTCCGTCGGCGTTGAAATCGAAATCATAGGAATTGCGGTAACCGGCCAGCAATAATTCCCAGTGTTTCCCTTCGGCATCGGTTCGCACGATGTATCCCCCCGGCGCCATGACACCGGTGGCGTGACCGTTGGCATCCCATTGACGCGGCAGTAAATGATCTTCCGCAAAATTTCGGTGAGGCGAGTTGTCGGCCACTCCTTCCGGGACACGGGTATGATTGCCGTTCATCATGTAAATCATCCCATCAGGCCCCAGTCTCAATCCGTGGTAACCATGTTCCCCTTCTCCGCGGATGGATTTCAAAAAGATCGTCTCATCGTCGGTCCATTGGTCATCCTGATTGCGGTCGATCCAGCGATACAAGCCGGTTCCGTTCGGGCCGTGACCATTGATGTAAAGACTGTCATGAGCATAAAGCAACCCCATGGCATGGCGCACTTTGGTGTTTGAGAACGTTTCCACCACCGGCGAAGAGGAATCCAACTGACTGACTCGGAGGAGCGGATCTTCATCTGATTGCGGGGAAAGAATGATCCTGCCCTGCCCGTCAAAGGTCATGGCGATCCAGGAACCCTGCCCACGTGCCGAGGAAAGAACGCGTTCCACTTTGAAACCTTCAGGCACTTTGATGGAATCCGCTGCGGTGGCTTCCTTGCCGTTGAATACATTTCCCCAAGGTTGGTCCCCCAATTGGGCGACCACTGAAACACGATCCCACTTGGAATCATCGAAAACCGGGTTCATCCAGCCTTCCCCGGATTCGTCCGAGGACAACCACCAGCCGTCCGTGGCAATATTGGGATTCGGGCCATTGGGACGTTTAACATTCAACCGGGCCATGACTCCGGCGGAACCTCCACGGTTCATCGCCCGGATGGCCAGCACATTGCGTCCCTGCTTCAAACCGGTGGTCACATCGGCAAAGGCCGGGCGCTGCCAGTCTCGGGAAACGGCGATGCGTTCGCCATTCAGATAAGCCGCACCATCATTGTCGATGGACATCTCAAAGGAGGCGCTTTCCCATCCCCCGGGCAATGTGAACGCGTAACGAAAAAACCTGGGCTCCGAAACGGAATCCGGATTTTCATCCGATGCGTGCCAGATCCAGGATGCACCTTGAACCTGCTGACCAAAGCTTGCCAGAACCAGCAAACTCAATGACAAAAAGTTGCGAATGGGACCTCTCATAGTTTTTTTCGAATCGATGCGTGTAAACGGGGACTTTGACCACAGTCCGCTTTCGTCGCAAGGAGTTTCTTGTGAATAAAAAAGACGGGATCTCTCAGGACTCGGATGTCCTGTCCTTGGTATTGCCTGATAGCCATCCAACAGACTAAGCTGGCCTTTCAACATAATCCATGAAACGCGCGCATCCCATCCTTCGCCCCGCTTCGACCTGGCTCCCATTCATGCTGGCAACCTTTTTTGCGCTCACCTCCAGCACGGGAATCACACAGCTTTCAACTCTGCCCA
>JAQCFT010000210.1 GCA_027619545.1 Verrucomicrobiota bacterium
GAGTTCGGCTTCCTCAGCTTGGGGTGGCGTGGCGCCCTGAGCAATCCATTCTGCGAGGATTTGGTATTCTCTTGAATACGGATCCAGACGCTTTCCACCCTTGTGGCGGACCGCCATGGTGGGTTTGGTTAAAATCAGGCTACGCTCAGGAGACAGGAGTTCGATACGCCTTCCAAGTGCTTCACGCGTGATGTTGTAATGATCGGACTCCGGATCGTACCCCCGCAGACTCAATCGAAAGCCACCTTTACCAGCCAATGCACCGTGACAGGCGCCCTGGTTGCATCCGGCTTTCGCCATCACCGGCAGGATGTGACGATTGAAACTCCACACTTCCTGCTCGTCCTGATTCGTGACATTTACAACCACCGACACTTCGCCCGATTCCGTCACCGCTTTGATCGTAGCGGTTCCGTTTCCGGTCGCGCGCACCGTTCCATTCTTATGAATGTTGGCAATGGCCGATTGAGAAGATTCCCAGGAAAGAACAGGGACTTCTCCGCGCGTAATCCCGTCCTTCTCGTGTACGACCATCAAGCGTTGAAATGCATTTGGTCCGTGGAGGGAGATTTGATCCGGCAGGATGCGCAGGGTTTCCCCTGCCCTTGCGGTCAGAATCGCATTACTCCCACACACCAGAACGCCCGACAAAAAGATCAACTTGAATAGCTTCATCTGTTTCATGCGAACAACTCCTGGATAGGTTGACGTCCCACATCGACCAAGGGAAATGGACGCCCGGAAGGTCCGGGCAGGTGCCCTTCATGGTCGATCCCGAGTGAGTGAAAAATGGTGGCCACGATGTCGGCAGGTTCCACCGGCCGTTCGGCAGGAAACCCACCAATCGGGTCGCTTGCGCCAACAACTCGCCCTCCGTGAACCCCTCCGCCCGCGAAGGAAACGGTAAAACACTGAGGCCAATGATCGCGTCCACCAGCAGGGTTCACTTTCGGTGTTCGACCGAATTCGCTCAGGCAAGTGACCATCGTATCATCCAGCAGGCCCCGCTGGGAAAGATCTTCGATCAGGGCGGAATATGCCTGGTCATACATCGGCGCCACGATGTCCCGCATCCCTGAAATGGAAGTAAACGGTTTCGATCCATGAATATCCCAGGTCGTTTCATCGAACACGGTGAGGAAGGTATTGATGGTGATAAATCGAACCCCGTTCTCCACCAAACGACGCGCCAGCAAGCAACATTGACCGAAACGATTCATGCCATACCGTTCTCTCACCTTTTGCGGTTCTTTGGCCAGATCAAAGGCTGACCGGGCCTGTTCGCTGGTCATCATCCGGTAGGCAGCCTGAAAGTTATCATCCATCAGGCGCGCATCCTCGCTGGCTTCAAAATCGGTGAAGGCCTGCTCCACGATGTCCCGCATCTTTCTGCGCCGTTCCAGACGACGCGCCCCGATTTGGTCCGGTGGCAGCAGATCCGGCACTTTGAAATCCTGTTTGGAAGGGTCGGCCATCAAGGCGAACGGATCGTGCGCCTTACCGAGAAAGCCGCCTGCCTGCCCATTTGGAAGATTACCGCCACCGCGTCCCATCAATTCCGGCAACACCACAAAAGGTGGTAAGTCAGTTTTGCGCCCCCGCAGGTAACTGACCACTGCGCCTGCGTGAGGGGTCTGGATACCACCGGTGAACCGACGACCGGTCTGCAGAATCTGCCACCCCGCGTCATGCACCGCCGCGCCACCGTGATGCACGGATCGCACCAATGAAAACTTGTCGGCGATCTTGGCGTGCAAGGGCAGAATCTCCGAAATATCAATATCCGGCGATTTGGTTCGGATGGGTTTGAACGGTCCACGCACCTCGCGGGCGGCGTCCGGCTTCATGTCCCAGAGATCGACATGACTGGGGCCGCCGAGATTGAAGATCATGATGCAGGAGCGATCCTCCTTGGGTTTGGAAACAGCGCCGGCAGCTTTCGCCGCGAGCAGCTGAGGCAACGATAAACCGATCGCACCCAAAGCACCCACCTGCAAAAACTCACGCCGTCTCAAATGGCTACCGCCACAAAGAGACGCCTGTTTATCGGCAAGAAAATCGAGCATGGACGGATAATAGGCACTGGTCGGCAGAATGACAATTGCGAACTGATATTGTGTTCGAGAGCGCAGTTTAATTAAAAGGATTCCCGTAGGGCCAATTTCAGTCTTGAACCCACTCCATACCTTGTAATATCCGAACAATTTTCAAGCAGAAATGGAATCGCCACCGGCACCTGAATACCTCTACCTTCCCTCGTTCCGCATCTTGTGGTCAGGGACACCATGAGGAAGAAGTTTGGGGTCGAGGTGGAACTCCCCCTCCTGGCTATGGCATCCAAATCGTCGACACTATGGATCGTTCGGGGCCGTTCTGGGGATCAGTGATGTAATGAAGGGTAACGACCTTGCCGTCGGGCCTTTGAACTGATCAACAGTAGCCGATGTGATGTTGGACATCCTCAACAGGAACAAGATTCGCCTGCATGACCAAAGCCGTTAATAAATACGAAAGCCATTTCATGATTGATTCAGGACATACTCATGTAAGTCAACTGATTCACAAGCGAAAAGAGGAGATCCGATGACTGCAGTACACCCCAGGTAGCGACGTGTCGTCCCTGACGCGTCCCTTGGGGGTTCGAAACACATTCAACTTTCGTTTGGCGAAGCCTTTGGGACCACTTTTTTGTGAAAGCGACTGCGCTGCGGAAACATTGCTGCATTCTCCTTGAATGTGCCCTCTATCCGTGTGAGATTCCATGCATTGAGAACTTTCCTACATTCCATCCCTGGCTCTACGACCTATTGGTCTTGGAGGTTGGTACACAGGATAAGCTTCGGTTCTTTGCTGGCGCTGTTTTTTGGCGTAGTCCAGTCGATCGCGCAGCCCATAGTCATATCCGAGTTTATTGCCTCAAATCAATCGGGATTGACAGATGAAGACGGCGATTGGAGTGACTGGATGGAGCTCTACAATGCTGGCAATGAACCCGTTTCTATAACGGGTTGGTATTTGACCGACGATGCAACGGACCTGACCAAATGGACTTTTCCTGACACCACTCTTCCAGGTCGATCGACCCTGATTGTATTTGCTTCAGGCAAAGATCGATCAGAGGCCGGCTCCGAACTTCACACCAATTTTCGTTTGAACAGAGACGGGGGCTATCTCGGACTGATCCAAGCCGATGGCAGAACCGTTTCACATGCTTACGAACCGGAGTATCCGCCACAATTTCGCGAAATTTCCTATGGCATCCGCATGCAATTCGAAACGACGGCTTTTGTTCCGATCCAGGCGAGAGGCAAACTGCTTTTTCCTGAGAACAACGCCTTGGGGATGTCATGGACCTTGCCCGACTTCAACGATACGCAATGGCTCGATGTTACACTTGGCATTGGCTACCAGCAGGAAGTTTCCGACGGCGCCCCCGGTTCCCCCACCGAACCGAACACGCCACCGGGAAATGCGTCCTCACGAACCGATGTGACGCAGCCCGGTGATCCGATTGAGCCCAGCTCCTTTCTATCCCCGTCGAGTGAAGGTGTGATCAACGCGATCGACAACAACAAGGACACGAAGTATCTGAACTTCGACAAACTCAACGCCGGTTTCACCGTCAAGATGGCGAGCGGAGCCGCTGCCGTCACCGGATTACGCCTAACCTCAGCAAACGATGCTCCGGATAGGGATCCGAGCGAGTTTATCCTTTCGGGCTCCAACAACGGTGCCGCTTTTCGTCAGATCGCGACCGGCTCGATCCCGGAATTTTCAAACCGATTTGAAACAGTCGAGATCAATTTTGAAAACGAAACAGCCTATGCTTACTACCGGCTACTGTTCCCAAATGTTCGCAATGCAACCGTCGCAGTGGCGATGCAAATTGCCGAAGTGGAATTTTTATCGCCGAATGACGGCACCCCCTCAATCACCCCGGGCGAAATCGACCTGTCAAAGCTTCAGGATATTTCCGGACCAGAGGACAGTATTAACCCGACGACGTTTAATTCCCCAACCAACGAAGAGGTATGGCGGGCGATTGACAATGACTCCGGCACAAAATACCTGAACTTTGATGGACCGGGTTCGGGATTCATTTTACAACCAGCAGTCGGCTCAACAATCCTCAATGGACTTCGATTCACCTCCGCCAACGACGCACCCGGCAGAGACCCCGCTTCCTACAGACTTGAGGGGCTTTCGGACGACAATACGTTCGAATTGATTGCCATGGGAACCATGCCGCCGTTTGAAGACAGGTTTACGGAGGTCGAAGTATCCTTCGTTAATGACAAGGCTTATGAAACTTACCGCCTTCTCTTCCCTACACTGCAGGGCGGAAACAGTCAGCTCATGCAAATCGCTGAAGTCGAATTTCTGGGAAGAACAGGAATAAGCAAACCCGATATCCGAACACTCATTCAAACCGATCTGGATGGCACCATGTTCGGCAAACATACTTCGATTTACTTACGACTCCCGTTTGCCGTCGGGCCCGAAACCGATCTCCAAGGCCTCTCCATGCCCATTCGATACAATGACGGTTTCATCGCCTACCTGAATGGCGTGGAGGTGGCGCGCGGCAATGCTCCTTCGAATCCTGAATTTGATTCAGTGGCAACCAAAGGCCTGGGCACGGAATTTGTAGTGGCAGAAGAACAGGTGGACCTTCGAGGATTTGCCCATCTGCTAAACACGGGGTCGAATGTGCTGGCCATCCATGCGTTGAACGAAAACCGATCCAGTCCAGACTTTCTGTTGGATGTTCAATTGGTCAATACCACCACCACTTTAAACCTGTCACAGTCAGGTTACTTCGAACACCCATCTCCCGGAGAAACCAATCCCGAAGAACAATTCATCGGGCAATTGATGGCACCGGTGATCTCCCCGGAGAGCGGATTCAGGGAAGGCGCATTGGAGGTCAGCATCCAATCCAATATGACAGACGCCCGGATATACTATTCACTGGATGGTAGCGAACCCGACGAGCAAACAGGCATGGAATACAGCAGTCCGATTCGCGTGAGCAAAACCACTGTGTTGCGTGCTGTAGCCACACTTGAAGGGTGGAAAAACTCGGCCGTTTCCACCCGTTCGTATCTGTTCACTGCAGACATCGCAGGTCAACAGGACATGTCGGGATTGGACACAACGTTTCCGGATCGCTGGGGATCACAACCCGCCGATTACGGCCTGGATCCCCGCGTGGTGAATCCGGATGGCAGGGACAGCTATGGGGGACGTTACACACGAACGATTCAGGATGACTTGAAATCCATCCCCTCCATTTCGCTGGTGTTGGATTCCGATGATTTGTTCGGTCCCAAAGGAATCTATGCAAACCCCACAGCCCGAGGTGATGCGTGGGACAACTGGGAACGTCCGGTGTCAGTTGAATTGATCTATCCGGATGAACGGGATGGTTTCCAGGAAAACGCTGGCATAAAAATCCAGGGCGGTGCGTTTCGGCGATTTGATCTCTCAATGAAAAAGTCACTTCGTCTAGTATTTCGTGAGCAATACGGAGTAACAAAATTGAATTTCCCATTATTTGGCCCCGATGCGACCGACGCCTTTGATACCGTCGTTCTCAGAGCCAACGGTAATGATGCATGGAAGTATGCAGGCTCTCATGCGCTCTATATTCGCGACGCCTTTGCAATGGAGACCGCCCGCGCCATGGGAATGGTCTCGTCCCATACGACATTCGTTCACCTCTACCTGAACGGAGCCTACTGGGGGCTCTACAATCTGGCCGAACGCCCCGACGCCTCCTTCTCCTCCAGTTACCATGGTGGGGACAAGGATGACTGGGATGCATTGAACCAGGATTCGGTCCCCGATGGCACCCGCGAAGCATGGGACCGCATGCTCGCCATGCTCAATGAAGGCATCGATCAAAACGCCGTCTATCAAAAGATTCAGGGCAAGAATCCCGATGGAATCCGGGATCCGGCAATTGAAAACCTGCTGGATATAGAAAACCTCATTGATTACTGCCTTCTGAACTTTTACATCGGCAATCAGGATTGGCCGGGTCGTAATTATTGGGTGGGACGTGATCGTAAAGGTGGCGAAGGTTTCCAGTTTTATCCATGGGATTCGGAAACCGCCATGGGCCTGGGATCCGGTCTCAATGCCAACCAAACCGGTGTCAACACCGCCGTGGCCCGACCTTACGGAGCGCTGAGGGCCAATGCGGATTTCCGACGTTGGTTCGGAGATCGTGCCCAGCGCCACTTCTCTCCGGGAGGCGCTTTGTATGTCAACCCAGCCAAACCACAATGGTCCCGAGCCGAACCCGAAAACAACCGCCCTGCCGCACGATTCGCACTACTGGCAGACTTCATTGATAGCGCCATCGTCGGAGAAACGGCCCGCTGGGGAGATCAGTTGAATAGCAGCCCCTTCACCCGCGACGAACATTGGCGCAGGGAAAAGGATGAACTTTTAACCAATTACTTCCCCCGACGATCCGCCATTGTCATCGAGCAACTGAGACGAGCTGGTCTCTATCCTCAAGTCAATGCACCGGTTTTCAACCTCCAGGAAGGAAGGCTCGATCTCGGAACCAGCCTGACGATGAGCGCCGACCATGGAACGATCTACTACACATTGGACGGCTCCGATCCGCGCACCGACATAACTGTCAGCACGGTCAAACCGTCCACCATGGTTGATGCCAGCACTCAACGCCGTGTTCTGATCCCAAGTCCAGAGAATGGCGGAAATGCATTGGGCACCGGATGGCGACAGGAACGAGATTTCCCAGATGCAACCTGGACGAGTGGTACCGGAGCTGTTGGCTATGACACCGGCAACGGATATCAGGACCTCATCAACATGGATGTACAGACAGCAATGGCGGGACAAAACGGTTCGGTCTTCATCCGCATACCTTTTGACGCTGCGCCGGATGCTATCGCGGACTTGAACTTCATGATACTGAGGATGCGCTATGATGACGGATTCGCCGCCTTTCTGAACGGAGTGCAGATAGCCTCGGCCAATACTCCCGGTGACCTGCCATGGAATGCCACAGCTACCGGAGCCAACGACGATGCCGCCGCCGTTTTCTGGCAGGAATTTGAAGCTAGCGCGTACCTCGAACATCTGCGCCCCGGAATCAATCTGCTGGCCATACAGGGACTCAACGTTTCATTGGACAGCTCCGATTTCCTGATCGATGTGGAATTGATGGTCGGAAAACGAAACATCACCGGGAACCTCCCGACATCGAACCGTTATGATTCCCCCATCCCGCTGCAGGATTTGACCACCGTCAAAGCCAGCGCACTGTCCGGATCCGAATGGAGCGCCTTGACCGAAGCCACCTATATTGTGGGCGAACCCCGCTTGCAGGTCAGCGAACTTCACTATCACCCGGCTGATTCCACCCCGGAGGAACTGGCCACCGGTTTCGATGATGCGGATGCATTTGAATTCATCGAACTCTACAACCCGGGAACGGCAACCTTCCTACTGGACGGCGTGCGGTTTGTCGACGGCGTAACATTCGACTTCACCCACTCAATGATCACGCGACTGGCACCAGGTGCGACGGTGCTGGTTGTCAAAAACCTTGCTGCCTTTGAGATGCGATACGGACCTGGACTGCCTGTTGCGGGCGAATTCACCGGCAATTTTTCAAACAGTGGAGAAAGCGTCGCCATCGTGGATGCGGAAGATCGAACACTGATCGCCTTTTCATACGACGATGATGCCCCTGAACTTAAAAACGCCGATGGTTCAGGCCCCTCCCTGATTGCCGTGGATACAGGCAATGGTCCCGCGCAGGAATTCTACTGGAAAACAAGCACCCAGACCGGAGGCTCCCCCGGCAAACGCACCGAAGGGCAAACAAACTCGGTGCTGAAGCTGAACATGATGATGGAAGGGGAAAAGGTGTTTATTGAGTGCCTGGTTCCTGATAAAGAAGACTATGGTCTTTACAGCACCCAGGATCTTGGTAATCCGCTATGGAATCTTGTACTGACGAAGAACACAGTCGAACCGAATGGCAAACTCGCATTTGAAATCCCGGTCTTGAAGGAAATCCCTATACGGTTCTTTCAAATCCGGAAACTATCCGATGTCCCATGACATGGACTGTTTGAACTGATGTATCAGCACTATGCATCCACCTGGCGCTAGGAGGAGGGAAGAAAAATCTTAGTATTAGGAATGCAGTCCAAATAACTACCCGGCAACTACTTCTTTTTCGATTTGGGAACCTTTGAGTCTTTGGGTTTTGTCCAAATCGTAAGCCAGTTGTAATCGCATCCAGAAACCATTGGTCGTGCCAAAATATCGACTCAACCGAAGATCATATTCCGGAGTACAGCGCCTGCTACCCTTTTTCATACCCGAGAGATGAGGTAATGGTATGCCTGTGGCGTTTGCAACTTCGGTCATGGTCGCTGACCATTCCTCCAACGTCTCTTCCAGAGTAGAGGCAAAAAAGTTGTCAAGCGGTAACAAGGTTGTCTTTTTCATCTTCATCAATGGTAATCTATCAACTTCACATCATCAGGATTTCCATCATCCCAAAGAAAAATTATTCTCCATTGCTTGTTTACCCTAATGCTCCAATACCCCTGCAAATCCCCCTTTAATCGCTCCAATCTATTACTTGGCGGGATCTTCAAATCATTCAAAGCACTGGAGTTGTCCAATTGCACCAATTTCCTTCTCGCTCGGACTTGGATATCCGAAGCAAACGATCTACTCCTCATACCATGAAAAATCTTTTTTGTCTCATTACATCCAAAGGAAATCAGGGCAAACGCATCTAAATAGCCAATAATTTGAGAAGGTAGGCGTGGTCCCAGCCAGCATTGAGCTGT
>JAQCFT010000211.1 GCA_027619545.1 Verrucomicrobiota bacterium
CAGATTCCGATATGGCGTGCCATGACGGTTGGTGCAAGAGGCATTCAACCAATGGTGTCCAAGAGTTCCCCCAAAGTTCGATGGTTTTCTATATCATGGCGGAGTTTGCACTTTCGATTGATGCGATAGTGGTTCTGACGTCCACATTTGATTCGCTGGATAGCACCAGCCTCTTCCAGTTCCTGCACAATACGTTGCACGGCTCGTTCAGTGATGCCGACTTCATAAGCCACTTCGCGGAGTACCATGTCCGGATTGCGGGTGAGGCAAATCAAAACATGCGAATGATTAGTCAAAAAGGTCCAAGTCCCGGAGTTTTGAGTCGCCTTTGAACGATTTGATTTAACAGGAGTTGACATAGCGTGATGGAATACTAATTTACGAATAATAATTCGTCAAAACGAAATCAGGAATAAAAAAACATGAAACAATCAGACGCAGCTGCAACGAAGGAATCAGCCGGGCAAATGGATGCCTGGCTGTCAGAGGGATTTGACAAAATTGAGCGTGATGAACGGTTGTTGCGAAAATGTCTGGATGAAGTGCTGAACGACATGGGGTTGGAACGTCTGTGTCCGTTAACCAAGTTGCATGACGGCCATAAGGGTGATCTTGTGACCGACCAGGAATCTGTACAATTGCTGTCCATTCTGTTTCAAATCCTCAATCTGGTGGAAGAAAATGCCGCAAACCAGATGAATCGACGACGCCAGTCTGCAGGGGGGGAAGAGGTGGTTTCCGGTTCCTGGGCCCACTCCATCAAGCGACTGCCCGAAGCATGCCGCACACCGGAATCCCTTGTGTCAAGCCTATCCCGGGCAAAGGTGGACATTGTCTTCACTGCACATCCTACCGAGTCCAAAAAAGCCAGTATTTTGGATCAGCACAGAGAGCTGTATCTGCTGTTGTTTCAGCTTGAAAACAAGATTTTCACCGATTCCGAACGTGAGGTGATTCTGGAGGACATCAAGGATGTATTGGAGCGGCTTTGGAGGACAGGAGAGATACCCCTCTCAAAACCTGATTTGACATCGGAGCGCAACAACATTCTGTATTATTTGCGCACGAAATTTCCCCAGGCCTTGAGAATGCACGACCGGCGCTTGCTGAACACATTACGGCGACATGGTCTCGATCGGAACAAGCTTGCATCCCATCATACACTGCCCGGACTCCGGCTGGGCATGTGGGTGGGAGGTGATCGCGATGGACATCCGTTTGTCACGCCAGAAGTAACCCGTGAAACGCTCAGCGTGCTCAGGGAAGGAGCCCTGGACGTCGTGGGAGAAGCGTTGGATCAATTGGGGGCCCGACTGCCCTTGTCCAGGTTGAGTCAAAGCCCTTCTGACGCCATGATGCTGCGTTTGAAGGAATTGAGAGAGGCTCAAATGGGTGGCATGACTCCTGGCATCAGACTTGAGGAGGAACCTTGGAAAGAGTTTGTTTTTCACCTGCGCCAACTATTGGTGCGTTCAACAGGCAGAGAGGCTTTTTATCAGCACCCAAGCCAGCTGATCGCTGATCTGGATATTTTGGAGAGCTCGTTAAAGGCGGTACGTGCAGACCGACTGATCATCAACGAACTCGCTCCAGTGAGACGGTTGATCGATGTTTACGGATTCCACATGGCCCGACTGGACGTGCGTCAAAACTCAACTTACCACGAGAAAGCCCTTATCCAATTGTTGGAAGTTGCGAATATGGAGGAAGCTGCCTCCTTTTCTTCGATGACCGAACACCAAAAGATTGCGTTCTTGACCGAAGAGCTGGAAACTCTCCGACCTTTCAGCTCGCCCTCGACACGTCTGCCTGAGGAAGCCGCCGCAACCATTGGTGCATTGGGTTGCCTGGCTGACCAGATGAAGCGATACGGTAGAGGGGGGATTGGCTACCTCATTGTCAGCATGACGCGAAGCGTTTCTGATTTGCTCATAGTTTATCTCTTGTGCCGTGAAGCCGGATTGATGGTGGAAGGGGAGAAGGGATTGGCCTGTCTTCTCCCAGTCGTGCCACTATTCGAGACTCTCGATGACTTGCAGAAAAGTCAGGGGATCATGCGTTCATTTTTGTCTCATCCAGTGACCACATGTAGTCTGCCACTTTGGCGAAAAGAATTTGATGAAGAAGCACGACCGGGTGGTTCAGTTGATGAATGGTCGATGACCTCTGGGGGATCCTTGGTTCAACCCGTCATGCTTGGATACAGTGACAGCAACAAGGATGGAGGGATACTGTCCAGTTTGTGGCATGTGCGCAAAGCCCAAGTGGATTTGATCCGTTTAGGGAAGGAGCTTGGACTTGTTTTTCAGTTTTTTCATGGTCGAGGTGGCACGGTTAGTCGTGGGGCGGGTCCTACAGACCGTTTTCTGGAAGCGCTGCCACCGGGCAGTTTGGAACCAGGCGTGCGTCTGACAGAACAAGGCGAGACCATTGCTCAGAAATACAGCAACGTGTTGACCGCATCAAACAACCTCGAACTGTGGTTCGCCGGAACACATGCAGGGCGACTTAATAACGAAAGATCCTCCATTCCAAAAGTTTGGGAAGACAGGTTGGATTCACTGGCTCAAATCAGTCGGGATGCTTATCAAAAACTGATACACACAGACGGCTTCGAAACATTTTTTCGACATGCAACCCCAGTGGATGTCCTTCAGAACAGTCGAATCGGGTCAAGACCTGCGGCCCGAAGCGGACTGAGAACGGTTCAGGACATGCGCGCCATCCCTTGGGTTTTCAGTTGGAATCAGGCCAGGTTTTATCTGCCGGGTTGGTTCGGAGTGGGGACGGCACTGGAGCAGCTTGTCCTAAAGGAAGAAGATTTCCTCCAAACTTTGCGTCGTGGTGTTCAAGAGCTTCCATTTCTCCGTTATTTGATCTACAATGTTGAGTCGAGTTTGGAAAGTGCCGATACAGACATCATGGAGACTTATGCTTCATTGGTGCCGGATCAAGCACTTCGAGACCAATGCATGATGGTCATTCTGAGTGAACACGCCCGAACGCGCAAACTGCTGGATGAAACCTTTGAAGGTCCTTTGAGCCGGCGCAGGCCCAGATTCTTCAAAACCCTGCATGCGAGAGATCACGACCTTAAAATGTTGCATCAACGACAAATCAAATTGCTGCAAGACTGGCGACGCGAGCAAAAGCCGGAACAACTTTCGGAGCTTCTGGTGATTGTCAATGCCATTGCCAGCGGACAGCGAACAACCGGCTAACCATCATACGATAAATAAATGCGAAAAATAATTCGTGAAACAACTTGCGCCACTTGCCTCCATGGTCAATCTTGAGCCGGCTATTACTAGGTCCATTCTGGATTGCATGCCCTTATTAAATAAATGAATGATTCAAACCAACACGACCATCACCAGGGGCATCATCCCGCGCCCCACCACCGTCTGTTCGCTCTGCTGAAGCCGGAACGGATTGATATAGGGATCATTTGTTTTTTTTCAGTGATCACGGGGATGCTCTATCTGGCAACCCCGCTCGCGGTGGATGCTGTTGTTCAGAACATTGCTTTTGGAGGGCAGCAGCAGGTTTATCTGCAGACGTTGTTGATTTTTAGTGTCGCTCTGCTGGTATTTCTTGCTTTGTTGTCCATGATTAGCGCTGCTCAACATGCAGTGGCGGAACTGATCCAACAGCGAATATTCGGACGTGTGTCTGCAGATCTCGCTTATCGTTTGCCTCGACTGAAGCTGGCGGCATTGCAGAAAGCCAAGTCTGTAGAGTTGATCAACCGTTTTCTGGACGTGACCACCCTGCAGAAAAGCAGCGCCCTGATCCTGCTGGACGCTGTCAATGTGCTTTTGAGCGCCCTGATCGGATTAGTGGTATTGGGATTTTACCATCCTTTTCTGCTGGCATTTGACTTTATTTTGGTGGTGGCTTTGATGATCGTTTTCTTTGGGTTGGGAAGATTTGGAGTCAGGACAAGTATCCAGGAATCGTATGCCAAACACGCCGTTGCCGGTTGGTTTGAGCAAATTGTCATGTTTCCACTCCTGTTCAAATGGCAGCAGGCCAAGAAATATTCCACACACATGGCAGACAAACTGGTGGATGACTATTTGACCTGCCGCAAACGCCATTATCGCATTCTATTGCGGCAACTGATAGGGTTGTTGAGCATCCAGGCCCTGGCAAGTGCCGGTCTCCTGGCCATTGGAGGATGGCTTGTCTTGCGCGGTGAACTGACGCTCGGGCAATTGGTGGCAAGTGAACTGATTGTCAGTGCCATTGTTGCGGCCGTGGTCAATTTCGGTAAGCACATCGAAGCCTGGTACGATGCCTTGGCCGCAACGGACAAACTGGGAAGTCTCGTGGACATGGAAATTGAAGAGGAAAATGGGGAGGCATTCATCCATACTGGTAACGGGGTGCATTTGAAACTCGAAAACCTCGGATTTTCCTTCGGACAGGCTCCTCCATTGTTCAAAGGGGTGAAGCTGGAAATTGGAAATGGCGAAATTGTCGGGATTACCGGGCCGGTCGGAGCAGGTACGGGAACTCTGTTGGAATTGCTTTTTGGGTTGCGACCGGTAGGAGAGGGGATGGTGTTCCTGAACGGTCAGGATATCAGGCACACCAACATCCACGAACTCAGATCCAAGGTGGTCTTCATACGTGGTGTTGAGCTGTTCGAAGGATCCATTCTGGAGAACCTAACACTGAATGACCCATCCATACCACTGAGTGACGTCAACGAAGCCCTGAATTCCGTCGGCTTACTCGAACGAATACGCCGAATGAAAGATGGACTAAATTCCTCCCTTCGCCCCGGGGGACACCCATTATCAGATTCAGAGCGAGTCAAACTTTGCATGGCGCGGGCTTTCCTGGCACGACCGGAATTGATTCTGGTGGATAAAATTTTGGACGGAATGGATCCACAGGCTTCTCGCACCCTCTTTCAAACCGTCTTTGCAAAGGACAAACAGTGTACCATTCTCATTGCCACGAGGGATAGGGATCTGCTTCAACATTGTTCCCGGGTGTTCCGCCTACAGAACAATGGAGTCACGGAAATACCCCCGGGATCGTTGGCCGCATCACACGGAGAGGAGGCTGCATCATGAGTCTGCCCTCTGAAATTCATAACCATTCCAGGAAAACGATAAAAATGAACGATCCTTCCCGCGACATGCCCATACTGGACCAGTTTGCCCAGTTGAAATGTTTGGATCGAACACGCTTGCCCATCGGATTGACACGACTGTTCAAGTTGCTGGTCCTGATTTTTTTGATTCTTGTTGTGGCGCTGCTTTTTCTGCCTTGGCAACAATTCATCCGAGGGCAGGGGAAGGTTGTGGCTTTCGACCCCAAGGAGCGAAGCATCACAGTGGAAGCCCCTCTCTCAGGTCGGGTGGATCAGATTCATATCGTTGAAGGTCGTGCTGTTCAAAAAGGTGACATGTTGTTTCAAATTGTTGATAATGATCCGGAATATCTCAACAATTTGAAACTTCAAAAGGCATCCATTGAAGGGCAGCGAGAAGCCGCGCAAGAGAAACTCAGCCGATTGACGACGCAGATCAAGGATCTGGAATCCACTGTGCCACAGGCGATCACCATCGCAGAGCAACAAGTTGAAGCATCCAAAGCTGCACTTCTGGCTGCGGAACAACAGTTCCTTCGGGTGGAAAAACTTTTCAAGGATCCGAGGGGACTGGTCTCCCAACGAGAGTTCGAACTGGCGACTCTCAATCGAAACAGCAAGCAAGCCGAGGTGCTCAAAATGGAAGCCGAGCTGGCCAAAACCCGTCTCGATATGAATGTCACGCTCGATAAGGCTCGTGCATCCCGTGCTTCGGCCGAAAGCGATTTCAACAAGGTGCTGAAGGAAATCAAGGACATCGAAATCAAAATCAACCAGACCGGTCGATTGTCGGTCAAGGCTCCCAGGGACGGCGTGGTTTTTCGTGTCAATGTAACTGAAGGTAGTTTTGTCAAATCCTCCGCTCCAATGTGTGTCATCATCCCGCGATCGGACAATCTGGTCGTTGAAATGTGGGTGGACGGTAACGATATGCCTCTCATCAGGGAACGTCTGGTGGATGAAAACGGCGAAGTGATCCATCCCGGCAGTCCCGTTCGTCTCCAATTTGAAGGCTGGCCGGCCATTCAGTTTGTAGGGTGGCCGAGTGTGGCCGTCGGTACTTTCGGGGGCGAGGTTGTCTTTGTGGATGCCACGGATAATGGTCAGGGTCTATTCAGGATCCTGGTGGCTCCTGATCCCGATATCATAGCAGGCAAAGAGGCCAGTGTGATTGACTGGCCTGAGTCTCCCATCATGCGTCAGGGAGTGCTGGCACAAGGTTGGGTTTTGCTGGAGCGTGTGCCGTTGTGGTATGAAGTATGGCGGCAGCTGAATGGCTTTCCTCCTGCCTTGCACAAGGAAAGTTCCGTATTGAAACAGGTGGAGGCTTACTGATGAGGCGCGTGGGGAAAACAGTAATCAGGAAAAGGGGTTTATGGCGATGGTTCTTCTTTCTTCTTCTGAATGTTGTGTGCCTCAATGGTCACGCAGAAAATGAAGTGGACGAACCGGATCGTCCAAGCACCCTTTACCTTCATGTTCTTCTGGAGAAGGTGACAAATACCTATCCTCCATATCTGGCTGCGCTTATCGAAAGGGACATTGCCCAAGGCCAACTCCGCAGCGCCCGGGGAGCATTTGATTTTCAAACCTTTGCCCGGATTTTTGACAATCCTACTGGTTTTTATCAAAGCAGCACCATTGAAGCCGGATTTGAACAATTTACCGGATTATGGGGAAGCACTTTGTTTGGAGGCTATCGTTGGACCGATGGGATCCTACCCGATTACTATTATGATCGTAGAACCGACGGCGGAGGATCCCCCAACATTGGATTCAAATTACCATTGCTGAAAAACCGTGCGATTGATCAAAGAAGAAGATCGATTCAAAATGCCCGTCTGGACGTCGAATTGGCGGATCCAGTGATCCAAAGGCAACACCTTGATTTCGTGCGCGCCGCTTCCGCCGCGTATCTCAATTGGATAAAAACCGGTAGGGCACTTGAAGTGGCGGAACGCATGCTTGCTTTGGCGAAGGACCGGCGACTGGCCATTGAAACACGCATAGACCAGGGGCTTGAAGCCAAGGCGGTTGCGCTGGAAAACGATCAAGTGGTGGTCAGTCGGGAGATACTGCTTATTGATGCCCAGAGAGATTTCGATTCGGCAGGCATCGCTTTATCCCTTTTTCATCGAGATGACCAGGATGAACCGGTCAGACCCCTGCGTGAGCAATTACCCGAGACATGGCCGTCGACATCGGAGTCACCGGAAGATTTGATTTCCTCCGCCTGGAAATATGCCAGCCGACATCGCCCGGAGTTGAGGATCTACGAACTGGAACTGCTGAAGCTGGGAGTTGATAAGGAGTATTACAGGAACCAATTGTTGCCCAGTCTGGACGCCTATGCGTCGGCAAGTCAAAACCTGGGCGAATCCTTGTACAAAGACACAGGCGAACTCGAACTTAAATTAGGCATCGAATTCAGAGTGCCCCTTCAGCGAAATGCGGCAAAAGGTGCGGCTGATGCCAACGCCGCAAAAATTGAACAAATGCAGACCAAAGCGTCGTTTGCGATGGAAAAAGTGTTCGCTGAAATCGAAAAAGGATTTGTCTCCATCAGCGCCAGTGATGAAAAATTGACCTTAACACGCGAGAATCGACGACTGGCAGAGATGCTGCGTGAAATTGAAGAGGATCGCTTTCGACTCGGAGCTACCAATCTTCTTTCCGTGCAGATCCGGGAACAGACCGCGATCAAAGCAGAACAATCTCTGCTATCGGCACAACATAGTTATTACCTGGCAATCATTGACTTCCTGATCTCCAGTGGAATTAACTTTGATACCTATCAGGAGGATAGTTCTGGATTGTGGGAACTGGCGGGTCAGTGGTCGGGAGATTAGTTTTACCTGAGCTTTTGGAGAGCGGGCCCAATCAATTCAAACTTCAAACACACTTGAAGTTCAGTTTGTTTTCATTCATTGTCGGCGTATGCCTAAAGCCAAGATCATGATTATTGAGGATGAGGATCTTCAGTATGAGATCTATGAGGAATGTCTGGATGAATTCGAGATCCAGCGAGCCAAGTCGGGTTCTGAAGCGATTAAGATAGCGTCTTCGTATTTGCCAGAAGCCATCGTGCTGGATCATGTGCTGGAGGACGAGGAGTTGGGGCTCGATTTTCTGCCGGATTTCAAACAACTCATGCCGCATGTTCCGATCATCGTGGTGTCCGGTGCCCTGGAAGTGCAGCAGCAGATAGAAGCCCTTCAAGGACCGCGGCGCGCACACTATTGTCTGCCCAAACCTGTTGATATCAATGTGCTGAAAGATACGATTCGCACTGCAGTCAGTGAATGTGGGGAGAAGGAAGTCATTAAACAGTTTGAATCGTTGGAACGCTCCAAGCGGTCCGATATAGAATTCCTGTTAAGCCGTTCGACGGATCGTTTGAGCAGGCAGCATCATATCCGGTTGCAACTGGAAGATGCCAAAGAACGTCCGAACATCTCCGCACTGGCCCGTGAGTTTCGCGTGGCGCGTCGAACCATTATACGAGATCTGCAGGAGATGATCCGGCGGGGAGAATTGGATGCTTCGGTATATCCGAAATGGGATAGCGATCCTGAGATATAGTTTCACAAAACGGGATTTGCAGAATGACCAGGATATTGTTTGAGATTGA
>JAQCFT010000212.1 GCA_027619545.1 Verrucomicrobiota bacterium
TTACACGGGATCACTCTTTTATTCGCCGGAAGTGAATGGTGAATATCGGATAGTAGAAAATGCTTATTCCCCATATGCCGTACAACGGATGGGCCTGAAGGGATTCTATCTCGTCAGGTAAGTCCTTGGAGAACCGTTGAAGCTCCAAAAATTTGGCATTTATTAGGTTTCCTTGCCTGAAACTTCACCGAATGGCCCGGTATTGTAGATTCCAGTAGCAAGCCTAATCCGTCACTGTAAACTCATCTAACAACTTGCGAAAAAGTGGGATAAATGGGCGAAAAACGGGAGGATTTGGTGGAGCCATGGGGAGTTGAACCCCAGACCTTCTCATTGCGAATGAGAAGGTCTCTCAAGTGAAAGTCGCTAGCCACGAATAATGGGTAGGGGGGGCTCCCATTATTCGTGGTGTTGGAATGCATTCGTGTCAATCTTGTTCGCCGAGGTAGCGTTCGGCGTCAATGGCGGCCATGCAGCCCATGCCGGCGGCGGTGATGGCTTGGCGATAAACTTTGTCCGCACAGTCTCCAGCAACGAAGACTCCTTTGGCGGATGTTTTGCTGCCTTCGGTGCGGGTGACGTAGCCGGCTTCGTCCAAGTCGACTTGTCCTTTGAAGATTTGGGTGTTGGGAACATGACCGATGGCAATGAAGACGCCTGCACAGTCCAGTCGTTTCTCCTCACCGGTCTTTGTGTTTTTGAGTTGAACGCCGGTGACGGTGTCTTCTTCCACACCGTGGATTTCGCTGACCACGGAATCCCAGACCATTTCAATCTTCTCGTGGTTCACAGCGCGATCGGCCATGATTTTGCTGGCGCGCAGTTCATCGCGGCGGTGGACCAGGTAAACTTTGGAGGCAAATCGGGTCAGATAAGTGGCTTCTTCACATGCTGAATCTCCCCCTCCCACTACGACGAGGGGCTTGTCACGGAACATGGGCAGGGCTCCGTCGCAGGTGGCGCAGTAGGTGACGCCTTTGTTTTCGAGTTTCTTTTCGTTATCCAGTCCGAGATGGCGGTGACCCGCGCCGGTGGCGATGATCAGGGTTTTTGTTTCCAATTCCTTGCCGTCCACCACCAATTTGGGGTGTTCGCCCGTAAGATCAGCTGATTCAACGGTGGCGAACTGGACGCGTGCACCGAAGCGTTCGGCTTGTTTCTGTAGATGTTGCATGAGCTCAAACCCATCCACACCCTCAGGGAATCCTGGGAAATTCTCCACGATGCTGGTGGTCGTCAGCAGTCCGCCGGGCATGGTGCCGGTCAGGACCAAGGGGTTCAGGTTGGCGCGTGCAGTGTAAATGGCGGCGGTCAATCCCGCGCATCCGGTTCCAATGATGACAACATTTTCCATAAATCAGATCCGGAACTTAACGGCATCTTTCCAGGTTTGCAACGAGGTTTAATTTTCTTGCCCGTTCTGAATCCTCGTAAGAGGATCAATCCATTCCACCAAAGGCGACTGAACAACATTATTATCTATGAAAAAACATTATACTCGCAGACAGTTTGTCGGTGCATCCACAGCGACCGCTTTCGCTTTCAACTTTTTTCCAAGCCGGGTTTTCGGAGCCAATAACCGCATTGCGCTGGCGGGGATCGGCGTGGGCGGCAAGGGACGCGGTGAAATCATGAACAACGCTGATGCCGGGGCGGATATTGTGGCCCTTTGCGATGTGGATGACGTGCGTGCTGCTGAAACGTTCAAGAATTTTCCTACTGCAAAACGCTACAAGGATTTCAGGGTGATGTTGGAAAAGCACAAGGGGATCGATGCCGTGACCGTCAGCACTCCGGATCATACTCATGCGGTGGCAGCCGTCATGGCGATGAAGATGGGGAAACATTGTTACTGCCAGAAACCGCTGACGCATTCCGTTTACGAAGCCCGTGTCATGACCCAGGTGGCAGAGGAATATGGGGTGGTCACGCAAATGGGCAATCAAGCGCATGCAGGGGAGCCTATTCGACGAGCAGTAGAGTTGGTACAGGGTGGCATTATTGGTGATGTGACCGAAGCGCACATGTGGACCAATCGTCCGGTATGGCCTCAGGGAGTGAATCGTCCCACCGGTGATCACAAAGTGCCGGATACCCTGGATTGGGATTTGTTCCTTGGGCCTGCTCCATGGCGGCCGTATCATCCGGAGTACGCTCCATTCAAATGGAGAGGTTACTGGGACTTTGGGACGGGCGCTTTGGGCGACATGGCCTGTCATATCATGGACATGGCCTACTGGGCGCTCGAACTTGGTGCTCCGGATACCGTGCAGGCAGAGCAGGAGGGCATGACTCTGGAATCTCCGCCCACATCATCCATTGTGACCTATCAATTTCCAAAACGAGGCCAGAAACCCCCTGTTAAATTTGTTTGGTACGATGGCCAAAGGAATGGTGAGCAACATTACCCGCCCGCTGAAGTGGTCGACGGCGAAGATATTTCCAAATACGGCGCGGTGTTGGTGGGTAGCAAAGGGAAGCTGTATTTCAATCGAAGCAACACCAACTGGCTGATCAAGGCCAACGGCGTGATGGCGGAAGTGACGCATATTCCCAAATCCATACCCCGCGTCAAGAATGAGGATGAGGAGTGGCAGGAAGCGATTCGGAACAACAACCCGGACCAGCCGCTTTCCAACTTCAAACGTTCAGGACCGTTTTCGGAGGTGGTGTTGCTGGGTAATGTGGCCATTCGGGCGGGAAAGAAAATTGAATGGGACAGCAAGAATCTGCGTGTCACCAACGTTCCTGAAGCCAATGCTTACATCAAGCGTGAGTATCGCGAGGGGTGGAGTTTGTAAGCTTTTTGGAACCGCATCACCGCAGTCGCGGGATCTTCGAGATTTCGCAGATTAACGCAGAGGATGTACTGGAGTTTAAGCTGGACAGTAGGTTTGATTTTACAACTGGAGGATTGATATTCTGATTGTCAAAAGTGTTTGCGTATAAGGGCTCGCTGATGCTTCTTAGTCTCACGCCCGCTACGCTAGAGACGCAGTGACGCAGAGGTTTTTATGAAATTACTTTTGGCAAACGTTATAGCCAACTAAAGTAGAATGTGTATTTCGAAGTCACTGCGTTAATCTGCGATAAAAAATCGCCCCGGAGTCGACCTGACTTCCGGGGCGTTTGATTTAAAGGGTGTCTTGATTATCGCAGGGCTTTGATGCGGATGTTGCGGAAGGCGACGGGATCGCCGTGACCGGCAAATCCGAAGAAGCCTTCATAGCGATCTTTGCCAGCGTGAGGGCGTCCGCCCATGTATTCATTCACATCACGCAAGTCGCAATCCAGGATGGTTTCGCCGTTCAGGACGACCTTGATTTTGGATCCTTGGACGGTCACTTCCTGTTCGTTCCATTCTCCAACAGGCTTCTGCGCACCACGTTTGGCAGCCACCATGCCGTAGGCGGAACCATGGTATTGGCGGGCGTCGAGTTTGGCGTATTTTTCAGCGGTGTTGTCCAGGACCTGCAGTTCGCACATGCCACTGTAGGCAGTGTCACCTTGTCCGGGGTAGCGAATGGCCAATCCATTGTTGCCGCCGGGGGGAACCTTGAACTCAAGGCGGACCACAAAATCGGTCAGATTCTGATGATAGTAGATCGTGCCGCCATTGTTCGGTTTACAGACGATAGCTCCGTCCTGGACCTGATAGTTCTCAACAGGACCGGCCCAGCCGTCGAGATTTTTGCCGTTGAAGATGGGTTTGAATCCGGGTTCGGCGAGCATTTGTTCCACTTCACTGTCTGGAATTTCGCGAACGAAAATGTTGCGCCAGCGGATTTCGCCGCCGTGGGTTTGCAATTGGATCGGACCTTTGTCCCAGAGCGGTTTGGATCGATCCCAGAAATTTTCCATCTTGGCGTGGTCGACCACGAGCTGATCGTTCAAGTAAACCGTGGTGTAGTCTTTGATCTGAATGATGCGGAATGAGTTCCATTCCCCAAAAGGTCTGTCGGCGAGGACCATTGGGTTTTTACCCGGCGCGCCGGCACTGTTGTTCCAGAGACCGCCTGAGCCTTTGTCGGCGTCGATGTTCCATTTGCCGCCTTCTTTTGTGTAATCCCAGATTTGCACCTGAGGATTCCCGCGCAGATAGATACCGCTGTCGGCTTGGGCCACAGTCTTGTAATCAATCAGAAACTCCATGTTGCCGTAGTCTTTGTCGGTGGTGAGGTAAACACCGTGACCGTCATTGACGAGTTCACCGTTTTCCACGGTCCAGTGTGCCTTGGCGTCTTTGAGATCGGCTTCGCGCTTGGCTTTGCGTTCTTCGTCGCTCATGGCCCACAACTTGCGGGGGTCGAAGTGTCCCATACCGTGCCAACCGCTCAGATCTTTGCCGTTGAATAGGGCGGTGAATCCGGTGGGGGGAACGTTGAGTTCGCCTGCCTGAATGGCTTGAAAGCAGCCCAGTCCGAGGGCGCATGCGCTTAATAAAACGGTTCGAATATTCATTGTTCGATCAATTGTCTGCTTGTTTATTGCAATAATTAGGAAAGACACATTGTTCAACATGGAGACAGAAAAGCGAGTTCAAATTTCAGGAAGCTACAGGGCGGTATCATTCAGCGGTCCTGACGTCATGCCGTGACCTTTTTTGCGTTAGTTGCCTTGAATTAAAAAAGGCAGCCATTGAAACAATGGCTGCCTTATGATCATCCTGTTAGAGGAAAGAGTTATTGGTCTCCACGCCGCTCGTGGGTTGCCTGGCGGAATTTCTCAAGGTCCCGGTCGCCGGCGAAGGTGCGGGTGTCGAGTCCGGTTACGGCAGTGGCTGTATTCTCTACCCAACGCCAGTTTTCCACATGGCCATCGGCGAAGGAAAGGTTGCCACCGTTACCGTGCCGACTGGAAGGTGCATTTTGCCAATGGCCGACATTCGGGCCAAATGGGTCACGCACCGCAAAGAAGCCGTCATCAATGCTATCCTTGTCCTCGTCTACAAAAACAAAAGCTCCGGACGGTCCCGGTGTGACAATGGAGGATTCTTTTGTCCATGTTTTAAGGTTTGGGTAAACCCAGTCGGCATTACCGTTCATGCGGCCGCTCATGGAAAAACTTCGCACACGGATCACATTGCGTGTTCCGGATTTGAATGCAATATCCGAGGGGCATTTGTAGATTTCTTCGGAGGAGTTGTAGGCATAAAGTGCGCCTTCAGTGATGTCCAAGCGATTTGTCCAGCCTGGTGCGGATGAAACATTGCCGCCGATCCAGGAGTCACGTGTCCCCAGGTGATTTAAGATCAGGTTTCCATCATTGTCCGTGGCATACATGATCCAGCAGAGCTGCATTTGTTTCAGGTTGCTCAGGCAGGAGATGCCTTTGGCTTTCATTTTGGCTTTGCTCAGTGCTGGCAGCAGCATGCCTGCAAGAATGGCAATGATGGCGATGACCACCAGCAATTCAATCAGTGTGAATGCTCCGATACGGCGCACGGAGCCCTTTCGATAGGAATCATGAGTCCTCATAAATTTACAATCATTTGTTGGATGTGGACTCTTCTATCGAAAATATATAAGCGGGTCAATGAGTATTAGTTTGAGTATGGGGACATGCAACCATGCTTGAATATGAATGGGCGCTTCTTTCAAGGCCCCAGGCGAGCACCATGCGCAACCTTTCGCCTGTTTAGAGAGCGGCCATAAATTGAATGAAACTTCGCATATGTTTTTCTGCTGGCATCGATTATGCTACTCTTTGGTGATTGGATAACAGTCATGTTGGACACATTAATTCGATGGATATGAATATGCTTGGCTATTACCTGCTATTTGCCGCGGTGGTGGTTTTGGGAGTCATCGGCTTCGAAATACGCCGGGTGGTGAACAAACGCCGGCTGAAGACTCAGCTTGTCGAAGAAGAAGCCCTTCAGGCGGTTGACATGCCTGACAAGCAGGCAGCAGACACCATGAATTTGGGTGACCCAGGTAAATATGTGCTCACCTGGCATCACATTTCCCCTGAGATTAAAAAGGGGCATGTGATTCGTATTCAAGGGCAAACCGGGGTGGATTGCCCCTATGAAGTGCTGGTGGATCCGAAGCAGGATCTAAGCCTCCGGATCGTCGCCTATAGTCATGGTCAGTACGATGTCAGATCCGATGGGGAAGAAACATGTCTGATGAACCTTCATCAGGGCATGCATGCTGTGTTGAAGCAGGATGAAGATGGTTCTTCACACTTGGTATGCGGGCCAAGCGGCACCTTCAAGCAAGATACATTCTGGCAGGATCAAAGCGCATTGCTGGTGATCGAAAACCATATACCCAAGCGCCAGGTGGGGGAATTGAGAGTTTATTACAAATTTGCGGAGCCATCGGTTTCCTTCGTTGGATTGGCTCCTGCCGTGTAACGGAGTGGGGAAAAGATGGCGGCGGTGGAGAGTTTGGTTGCTGGGTGCCACCGCCGCCACTATTCAAATAAGGTGCGTGAACATGCCGTCCCGGAGCTTTGGTTCAAACCAGGTGCTCTTGGGCGGCATGATTCCGCCTTCGTCGGAGATGCACATCAAATCTTCGATGCGGGTCGGGTGCATGGAAAAAGCGATCGCGTATTTTCCGCTGTCAACCATCTTGACCAATTCTCCAACGCCACGAATGCCTCCCACGAAGCTGATCCGATCGCTTTTACGTGGATCATCAATGGCCAGCAGGGGAGACAAGACGTGATTCTGAAGCAATGATACATCCAGTTGGTCCACCGCTGATCCTTTTTGGGCGACATCCTGACTGAAGCGGAATCGATACCAATGGTTCCCCATGTAGATGCCCAGTTCGTTCTTATTGGCGGGATCGACCGGTGTATCGGATTCCTCCAGATCTCCCAAACCTTCCAGAGTGGATAGAATTTCCTCAGGTCGACGACCGTTCAAATCCTTTACGGCACGATTGTAGGCCAGGATTTGCATTTGATCATGCGGGAAAACGACGGTGAGAAATCCTCCGGAGTTGCCCGAACCTTGTCGGGATTCAAAAATCCGGCCTGCTGCGGCGCTCCGATGGTGTCCGTCGGCGATGTAGAGTGTCTGGATTTCACCAAACAGAGTTTCAATCTGTTCAATCACCGCGTCGGTATCGATGGTCCAGGCGGTGTGGCGTACGCCGTCGGGAGCGGTGAAATCCACGCAGGGGTCTTTGTCGGATTGTTCCTTGAAAATTTGATCCAGTTCGGGACGTGATTTGTAAGTCAGGAAGACCGGTCCGGTCTGGGCGTTGAGGGCTTCGATATGTCGCACCCGGTCGTTTTCTTTATCCGGTCGGGTGAATTCGTGCTTTTTGATGACTTCATCGAGGTATTCCTGGCTGCTTGCGGCGGCGACCAGTCCGGTCTGACTGTGTTCGCCCATGATTTGCCGATAAAGGTAGAAGCAGGCTTTTTCATCCTGATACAGAGCCCCCTGGCTGATCAATTGTTGAAAGTTTTCAGCTCCTTTGGCGTAAACCGCGTCGGAGTAAGGATCCGTGTCTTCGGGAAGGTCGATTTCAGGTTTGCTCACATGAAAGAAACTCAGGGGAGCCCCTTGAGCCGCTTCGCGAGCTTCAGCTGATGAGAGCACGTCGTAGGGAAGTTCGCAGATTTCGGCCGCCAGTTCTTTTTTGGGGCGGACTGCTTTGAATGGATTTAATGTCGCCATAATGCGCAAGCACCTAAGCAAACCTACCCAGATCAGGTCAATGGTGGACTGGAAAAAATCTGATGAGAAGTAGTTTCAAGAGGAGGGCGGTCTTCTTTTTTGAATAAAAATGCAGAAAAAGCTTGCTAAAATGATCTGGATTCCATTAATTGCCGAGAAAAGTTAGATTATGGCCATTTGCATGGAATAGTAAGCGGATATTTGTGAACGACAGTTTATGCGTTTCTTCTTTGTTAACACCCTAACCTTGCCCCTCTCTTGAGTTTCCCAAAACCCTTCAAAAATCGGGGGCGTCACCAACCCAAAACGCGTATCAATGAGCGCATTCGCGCCAGAGAAGTACGTGTGGTCGACGCCGATGGAAAGCAACTGGGCGTTCTTGCCAAGCAGGACGCCATAAACCTGGCTAAACAGCGGGGGGTCGACCTCGTGGAAGTGGCAGCCACAGCCAGACCTCCGGTCTGTCGACTGGTTGATTTCGGTAAATACCGTTACGAGCAGTCCAAAAAAGAAAAGGAGGCCAAAAAGCACCAGCAATCCAACAAGGTGAAAGAGGTTCAGCTTTCAATGAATATTGATCCGCACGACCTCAAATTCAAGCTGGATCACACCGTGGATTTCCTTTGTGACGACTTCAAAGTAAAGATCACACTGAGGTTTCGTGGGCGTGAAAATGCTCACAAGGAGATTGGTGTGGACTTGGTGAAGCAGTTCATCAACGACCTCAGCAAATGGGGCACTCCTGATTTCCCTCCCAAAGTGGTAGGAAGAGGGCTGAACTGCATGATTTCACCGTTGCCCAAGGTGAAGCGTGCCCCCAATCCCAGGGTTGTTGAAAAACCGGCCCAATCCGATTCCGACGATGCAGAAAAAACTGCCAACCACAAAACGGACCGGGTGGCGATCAATGCCATGGAGGAAGGGGCTCCGGAGGGCTTTGCGACCAGCCCTTTTGCGGAAATTGAACTCGAGTCCACCGCAGGAGAGGTTTAAGTAAACTTTTTCGATTGATCGCAATGTGCTTGCGCGTGACCATGGGTGAACAAAGTTCACCCATGGTCACGGTGGTTTGTGCGTTGACATG
>JAQCFT010000213.1 GCA_027619545.1 Verrucomicrobiota bacterium
ATGATTTGTCCTTGTAAGTCAGCATCACAAAGGCTGCCAATATCAGAACCCCCCCCACTCCGGGCCCGAAAAGATATCTCAACATTTTGGAGGTATGTTCGGTTTGCGGGGCATTGGGAACAAACTGAATCCAATGCAGTAGTTGCCCGGACGCTGCCAGCGCAAAAGCTCGTGCGACTTTACCTGCCATTTTCCATAAACCGAAGTATGCTCCAAAAGCGTCTCGTTCACCCTCCACATCACGATCGACTTCATCAGCGACGGCAACGTCCAGCAGAACGACGACCGCAATGAAGAAGCCTCCCAAAATGGCGGCAATCAACGGCCAATTCGAATTCTCTGCGGGAAAAAGCGGGTACCCGACGCATGTCATCAACCCCAAACCCAGTATGTTCCAGAAAATTATAACAGTCTTTGATGTTTTCTTTGACTGAACGATCCACAGCGGAATGCAAATGGTAAATACCATGATGAATACAGCAATGATCAAGCGGGTTTGTGTTTCCGGTAGTTTGAGAGAGTAGTTGTAATAGTAGAGCGCAAGTGTTGAATTCAGCGAAAGTCCGATGTTGGCGATGAAATAAGCCAGTATCAGTTTTTGGAAATTAGGTTGCCTGACGGAATGATAAATTCCTTCAAACAAGCGTGGGGATTTTTGCCGAGGCGGTGGTTTGTCCCGGCCCTTGGTGACAATGAGGGTGACTGTTGAGGAGATGATAATGAAGCCGACGATGACAAAGCAGGCAACCTGATCCGCCTGTGATGATTCCAAGGCAAAGACTGCTAATGCAATGCCCGGAATGACTGAACCAAGAATCAGGCCTGCATTCGCAAAGAACAGTCGCCACCCAAAGAGTTCAGTCCTCTCTTCCTCGTTGTGGGTAAGATCACCGGCAAAGGCCGAGTGAGGCACTGCGATGACGGTCATGGAGGTGTTAAAGAACATATAGCTCATCAAGAGATAGAAAAATTTACCTGCCTGACCTTCGATATTCGGAGGGTTGAAAAGTGCCAGCAGACTTACAGAAAGCATCAATGAACCCAGGGCGATGTAGGGACGTCGTCTTTGACCTTGATAAGGGAAATGATCGCTGATTTTTCCCATGATGGGATCGGTCATTGCATCCCAAAAGACGCTCAGCGCTATTGCATAACCGGCGAGATCGGGTCTTAACCCGACAGCGTTCGTGTAAAAAATCAGCAGACCAATCCGGACAAGCACCTCGGATCCCGTGATGCCGAATTCGGCCATCCCGTAGCCCATTCTCTGAGGGCGAGTCAGAAGCTTTTGTGGGCCAATGATCATAGGCTCTTCAGCCAATGTTTAAAATCACGCAACATGGGATTGAGATTGGGTACAAACGCCGGAGTCTGGCGGATGTAATCCTCATAACCCGGTTTAGAACGGGTGAGGCTTTTTTCCAATAGTTTTACTCCGCTGACATGGAAGATGAAGAGAGTCATTACCAAGGAGCCAGGGAATGACCACCAATGCCCTGCAGCCAAGGCAAAGACAAAGTAAGACCACCAGACGACCGTGTCACCAAAGTAATTCGGGTGACGGGTATAGGCCCATAGTCCTCTGGTAAGCAACTTGCCTTTGTTCTCCGGGTTTGATTTGAATGTCACAAGTTGATGATCCGAGACAGCCTCAAAATAAAAACCAAACACCCAGAGGCCCAATCCCAGCAGATCCAATATGTTCCATGTTTCGCCCGGAGATGACATGATTGCCAGTAATGGCATGCTTACCAGAACAGCCAGTCCGCCCTGCAAAAGAAACACGCTGATGTAGCTGTACCACCAGAACTTGCCTGGGCCATGTTCCCGCCGCATTGCCTCGTAGCGATAATCTTCACCTTTGCCATGATTTCGTGAATGTATATGGAGGGAGAGCCGGCTAGCCCAGATTGTGACCAAGATAATGACATGGACGCTTCTTCCCGAAGCGACCCCGCTGGAAGCCATGTAGGTCCCCGCAAGGAGAACAAAAAGCATTCCCCAAAAGGAGTCGACAATACTCGCATCCTTTTTGCGCAGACTGATCAGCCACAATATCGTCTGAAACAGAATGATGGCGACGATTCCTGAAGTAAGGTTAGAATAATTCAATCAGTGTGCCCGGGTTTAACGTTTTTTGAACAAGTAGTGGGAAACCCACCATTCCCTGCCTCTGCGAAATCCAAAAAGTTCCGCACACGAAAGGTAGAAAATCCTCCATCGCTGATACCAAAGGTTGCCTTTGCCCGTGCCATAGGTTTTCTCGAACAAATCGATGATTTCCTGCTTATGTTTGTCGGTGTTCTCAAGCCAGGCGAGAGAAGTCTTCTGATAGTTCGTTCCATTGACAACCCAATGCTGATCGATGGCCATGTGGTCCTGAAAGTAAAGCAGCAGATGATTGCTGGGCATGATGCCACCGGTAAAGAAATGCGCTCCCATCCAGTTGTCATCCCCAGCCGTTTCAAAATAGTAGGGGGTTGTCTTGTGGCAGAAAATATGAACAAACAACCTGCCATCCGGCTTCAGCCACCCGCTGGTTTTTGCCATCAGCTTCTCATAGTTCCGCATGTGTTCGAACATTTCAACCGAGACAATCCGATCGAACGTTTCGTCCACATCAAAACTGTTCATATCAGCAGTGATGACCTCTATATTTTTTAATCCGCGGGCTGCCGCCTGGCTTTCGATGTATTCCCTTTGGGAAGAGGAGTTCGAAACAGACTTGAATGTACACCCGGGGAATTTGCCTGCTGCCCAAAGTGAGAAGGATCCCCAGCCACACCCGAGGTCCATGATTTTCATGCCATCATGGATTTCGGCCCTTTCTGCCGTCAGAGCCAACATGTGCTCCTCAGCTTGATCCAGATTCTTTGCCCCTTTGTCATAATAAGCAGAACTGTATTTCAAGTGCTTGCCCAATGACAGTTTGAAAAATTGCGATGGGACTTCGTAGTGCTGTTGATTGGCGGCCTTGGTTTCAAGTGCAATCTGTGACTGTTTCAGTTCCCGGATCAAATCGGACGTGTACTGCTGCAGTTGCATTGACGGATCCGCAGGCAGTTCATTGATTGGCTGCAACAATAATCTTCTGATCCCGTATTTCACGACCGCATCTGGTAAGCGGCCCTGCTCTGCCCATGCAATAGCTTTGCTCATGATTGCTCTCCTTTCTTCCATTCAATGTGCTGAGTCAAGTCCCGCCGATAATCGGGCTTGCCAAAAATAAGGTGGCAATTGCCAATCGAGCGCTCCTCAAAGCCGCCGATACAATAACAGAAATAATAATCCCACATCTTTATGAATCTTTCGTCAAATCCCATGGATCTTAATTTGCCCGAGTTTTCGAGAAACCTTTGCCGCCAATCAGACAAGGTTCTGGCGTAGTGAGGCGTCAAATCCTCCAGGTTATAAAGTCTCAGGTCCGATCTCTTCTTGGCGCTTTCAAGGATCGCGGATATCGAAGGAATGAAACTTCCCGGGAATATGTACTTCTTAATGAAATCAACTTCCTTCAGCGCTCGAGCATAAAACTGATCATTGATGGTAATGGCCTGAATGAGCCCGCATCCGTTTTGCTTCAAGAGAGAAGCACATTTTGCCATGTAATCGTCAAGGTACTGATGCCCTACCGCTTCAATCATTTCGATGGATACCAGTTTGGAGAATTTACCTTCCAGGTGCCGATAATCTTCCCTGAGGAGTTTGATCTGGCCTTCAAGGCCTTCGGCCACAATGCGTGCCCTGGCAAAGGTGTATTGCTCCTCGGAGATAGTCGTAGTGGTGATCCTGCAGCCATACCGCTTGGCCGCATGAATGGCGAAGCCTCCCCATCCGGCTCCGATTTCGATGACGTGATCATTTCTGTTGAGATTCAATTTTCGGCAAATGAGGTCGAGTTTTGCGAACTGGGCTTCTTCGAGAGAGGAATCGTGCTTCTCGTAATACGCGCATGAATACATCATGGATTTGTCGAGAAACAACTCGAACATCTCATTGCTAAGATCGTAATGGGCAGCAATGTTGCGTTTGCTGCCCTTGATGGAATTCTGCCTGGCAAAATGGTAGACAGCTCCTGCGATTTTCTGAACTGACGCCAGCCCGCCTTCAAATCCCTGAAGAAGATCCTGATTCAAGACAAGTATGCGCACAACCTTTACCAGACTGTCAGCATGCCAGAGGCCAGCCATGTAAGATTCGGCCGCGCCAAGACTTCCTCTCAAACTAATGGAGGTATAAAAAGTGGGGTCAGTCACCTGAATGACAGCACTCGGACCTTCCATACTGCCCTGAAACGATTGGGATCCCTCCCAATCGTGGATAGTAAGCTGGCCGACATGGAGGCTTTCCAGCTTGCGAAAAAGCTGCTGACGAAACCACTTTTCCAACGTTGAAACAGACTTTGAATTAGTCAGCGTCCGGATTTGATGTGACATGCTCTGCCTCTTTCTCGAGTGGGTATTTTGATGAAGCTTTGTTGGCTCCGAAAAGGGTTCTCTGACTGGCGGGATCTGGATGACTGTAAAAAGTTGCTTTTTTCAAATAAAGCTTCAATGCCTGCCAATAGATGCCTGCGATCACCTGAAGGGTCATGAATGGAAATCTAAACAGCATCCAATTCAATGATCTGCTGTTGATCTCTTGACGCTTCATGTTCAAGTGTGCGTTAAAGGTTTCAGCATTCTTTTTCATGGCCTGCATGTGTATCTGCAGGTCGCTCCGTTCTTGAATGCCTGGAACACTAAAGGACCAGATATATTTCATATCAATAGGCAAAAAAGGAGATACATGGAATTCCTTGTCAAAGGTCCTGGTCATGGGTGCATTCACAGTGTGTCGTTCATTGATGGTCACATAGGTGTGACGTTCGCCCCAGGGTGTGTTTTCGATTTCCGAGACAACAGCCACCAAATGTTCCGCATCATCAAAGCAATAATAGAAAGTCACCGGGTTGAAAACATATCCAAAATAACGCAGATGGGTCAGCATTCGAATCGGGCCGTCAATCTTTGTACCCGTCTTTTCAAATACCGTTTTTTGCAGCGCCTCTCGAATGGAACAGGATGTCGGGCCAATGTAGTCGGACCGGCGGAACGAGCCAAGATTTGGTTTGTTGTAAGACCAGAAACGAAAGCTTTGAAACAGGTTGGGAAGCTCATCGATATCCAAATAAAGCATGAACAGATTATAGCAAAATTGATTCGAATCAGGATAATTCCTGCTGTGAAGGATGGTGCCCGTGTAGATAGCACTCTGGTAATTGCTCATGCCGCTACTCCCAGGTTTTTGCACACTTTGATTGCCGACACAACGCCATCTTCGTGGAATCCGTTTCTCAGGTATGCACCACAAAAAGAAGTGTTGTTTTGACCTAAGAATTTTTCATATGCCTTTTGCTGATCGATTCCTTCAATGGTGAACACTGGATGATGATAGTCCAACCTACGCAAGATCCGCTCGGGTGCAATAGGGATTCTTGGGTTGAGTGTCACATTGAATATATGGTCTTCCGGAATGGATTGCAGAATATTCATGTTATAGGTGAGACTTGCAGTCGATGCATCTTGACTGGCGAGGTGATAGTTCCATGCCGCCCAAGCAAGTTTCTTTTTGGGCAGGACCGTAGGGTCCGTGTGTAAGATGGCTCGGTTCTTGAGATATGGAATCGAGGCAAGCAGTCTTTGCTCCTTTTCGGATGGATCCTGAATGATTTTCAAAGCCTGATCGCTGTGACAAGCAAAGATCACGTGGTCAAACTCCTCTTCCGGTCGCGATCCGGCTGTGACGAAGACTTTGCAACCACTGCGCCTGACTGATTTCACGGGTGTGTTGAGGTGTATGGCATGACGATACTTTTCCGTAAGTTTGGGAATATAGGCACTGGAGCCACCGCAGATAACATACCATTGAGGTCGTGTGTCGATTTCAAGAAAGCCATGATTGGCCCAAAAGCGCAGTAAGAAATTTGCAGGAAAGTCCCACATCTGTCTTGGATCGGCAGACCATACAGAAGCTGCCATGGGAATGAGGTAGTATTGAACAACAGCATCTGGCACCTTTGCTTCTCGAATGAACTGCCCCAGAGTGGTCTCATGACGCTGTTCTTGCAGGAAAGCCTTTGCAGCTTTGTTAAATGCAAGGATTCCTCTGATCATCTTCAGAAAACCGGGCCTGAACAGATTGAGTCGTTGAGCAAACAATGAGTTGAGATTTGTCCCATTGTATTCTAGTCCGGTGACCTCACATTTTACGCTGAAGCTCATTGAGGTTTCCTGGTATTTGACTCCAAGGCCATCCATCAGACTGAGGAAATGTGGATATGTCTTTTTGTTGAAGACGATAAAACCTGTGTCAATCGAATAGTGCTTGGCCCCCATGTTCAAATTAATGGTGTTCGTATGACCACCAATGTACCCGGCGGATTCGAAAACAGTCAGTTCATGGTGGTCAGCCAAAAAGTGACCGCATACCATGCCGGAAATTCCTGTGCCAACGATGGCTGTCTTCATCTGTTGGAGTCTTTCCGATGGGCCTTGTTGGTTTCGGGAGCCTTGACTGACACCTGGCGGCCTTGATCTAACACTCTCTGCGGAACGGGCTTTAAGTCCCAGACAATGCCCAGTTTTGACATGATCCACAGGATGGAATAGGTGATATCGATTTCCCACCAATAGAAACCTTGTCTCGCAGAGTGAGGGTAGTGGTGATGGTTGTTATGCCACCCCTCTCCCAACGTCAAAATTGCAAGCAACCAATTGTTGCGACTTTCGTCATTCCGTTTAAAACGTTTGCTGCCCCATTTGTGAGCCAGAGAATTAATCGTGAAGGTGCAGTGATAAAGAACTACGGTTGATATGACAAACACCCATACGAACATCTGCCAGCCATCAGTGCCGAGCTGAGGTGCCGCGAAAGCCAAGCATTCCCCCAGTGCGAATGTTGCGGTCGCAAACACAACAGGAACCAGGATATCAAATCGATCCAGGAATACCAACTCCGGGAACTTAGCCCAATCTCGTACGAGCTTTGTTCGGGTCCTGAAATGATGTTCGCTCATTAACCATAGAACATGACTCCACCAGAACCCCATCCGATCGGGGGAATGAATGTCGTCGGGTTCATCCGAATGGCGATGGTGATGGCGGTGGTGTGCCGCCCACCATAAAGCGCCACGCTGAACACTTGTGGCACCAACAGCAGCAAAAATGAATTGAACAGGACGACTGGTCTTGAACGCGCAATGAGAAAAGTAGCGATGATAAAATCCTGTGACAGCAAACATACGCACCACGTATGCCATAGCTGCCAGCCCAACTGCAACCGGCGAAACACCTACCCAGATGACCGCCAAGGAACCCAGGTGGATACCTATGAAGGGTATGCACCTGACCAGATCGTTTCTGGACAGCTTTCTGACTTTGGAGTCGGAATCTTCATCGGAAAGTCCTCCCTGATAGGAGTCCACCCACCTAATTAATGATTCCCTGATCGCCATATCTCTTTATCGGTTTAATCATCTGAATAAAAACAAAGCCTGCCAATAGGAATAAGCTTGGCTTAAGAAGATTTCTGATCGCCAAACCTATTGAATCATACTCTCAGCAAGCAACAGCCGCCAACCTATTTCCCTATGACACGATGTCAATGGTCACTTACCCTTACGAACCCATTTTCCTCGAATGGTCACCCCGGATCAACCATGGATACTACCGTTCCTTCATTAGATTGGGAGCTTTATGCCAAGCTGAAAATGAACAAAAGTTATCTTATTGAAGAAATTCCACCCAAGTGCAGGCTATTTTCGCACAAATTAGCCCTTCAGAAGTGAATGTTAACAGGTGCTTCTACTCTGAGGAACAAATAAGGGATGCGAATTCCGGCATGGCTGATATTCTAATCCAGTCGGGTTCCGGTGGCAACTTCTTTACAGGCTCGCACTATGCCCCAAAAAGAGAACGCTTGGCATTCTGGGTTAATTCGACGACCGCAGGGTGATTCAATCGCCGCTCCGCGCTGATCAGATAGAATTGTTGAAGACACCGGTCTGTTGAACCAATCATTTTCAATCCGTAGCGCTTGATCGCCTCTTCTGCGGCAACTTCGGCCAGAGGGAGAAACCCCAATCCGTCCTGCGCTGCGACTTTCATGAGTGCTGTATCTTCAAATTGAGCCACCAATTGAGGGCGAATGCCTTGGGTTTGGAACCATTGCTCGAGTGACCGTCTGAGGTCCGTCTTCTCTGCGGGGAGAAGTGCCGGTTGCCGGTCCAGTGATTGAGGGAACGCGGATCCGATTTTTGCCGCCAACTTTTTAGCTGCCAAAAACACGATCCCACAGTCTCCAAGGCGATGATTAAAGACTTTAAAATTGGCGGTTCCTGGAGCAGGTTCGTCCGAAAGAACAATATCCAGTCGAAACGACGACAGCTGCGCCAAAAGATCAATGACCTTTCCTTCAACGCAGCTTACCTGAAAGGGCTGGTCAAGATCGAAAACAGGTTTCAGAATCTTGTATGCAATCAGCTTCGGAACAGAGTCTGCAATGCCCATTGCAGATTTGGAAAATTTGAATGCCCTTATCCCCGTCTCGTTTGCTCGAGTCGTGGTGGAGCATCAGGCCAATTGCTCTCCTCCATTCAAGGCCTCGGCTTCATTGAGCATTCCGGGCCCGGATCTCTACGCCTCAGCTTCCGATCACAC
>JAQCFT010000214.1 GCA_027619545.1 Verrucomicrobiota bacterium
ATCGGGTGCAGGTCTCACCCAAGTCAGGACTTTCACCCAACTGTTTGTGTGCACTTGCAGGCGCACTAGCGCTGGTCGTCCCCGACCGGCAACCCTCACGGCATCCAAACCCAAACCTCCACTCCCAATGGCAATCCCAAAAACATCCGAACAGCCATCACCTAAAAAAAGCGGATTGACACTCTAAATCGTCCTGATGTTTTCCCAATTGGCTTCATTGGTATTGAAATCGCAACTGGGCGATCTGCAAGATATGACCCTCGATCCGATAGACCATCCGGTGTTCCGAGTTGATCCTACGGGACCAATATCCTTTTAACAAATGACGAAGCGGTTCAGGTTTTCCGATGCCTTCAAACGGATTTCTACAGGAATCCCGGATCAGGAGGTTGATGCGCTTGAGCATTTGCTTATCCGTGGCGAGCCAGTATTGATAATCCTGCCAGGCCTGCTCTGCGAAAAGAACCTTCATTCACTCCCCGGACCTACCAATTCGTGAACCTGTCCACCTCCATTTTCCAGCGATTCCATGGCAGCCTGAAGGCGTTTGGCATTGGCTGGCACCTTCAACAGATAAGCCGTTTCCTCCAAAGATTCGTAATCTTCAAGAGAAAGCATCACCACCGCCTGATCCCTTTTCCGGGTAATGACAACCGCATCCCGATCGTTACAGACCATATCCATCGTGGCAGCAAGGTTCTCTCGGGCTGCTGTATAGCTGATTGCCTTCATATGGACAGGATAATGTACATAAACCCAAACCTGTCAAGTCTGCACACCCATCCCGCATGCGGGAGGGCGCAGTTCAGTTTTTAGAACATGGAGGGATCGGTTCCACCCGGTTCCCAAATTTTCTCCTCAGGCCATTCCTGACCAAATGACGTGGAACGCGGGAAGTCATTGGTATTCGATTGATTGTGGGGTTCCCATCGCCACCGTCTGGATATTTGGTTGTTTTGAGGATTGAAGTGGGCGCAAGGTGGCACTTGCCCCTCCAAATTTGGATTTCTATTCTTTGGACTGCGCCGCATGCGGGATTTAAGGCACAAAGACACCAAGCTTTTTCTGACATGATCCAACACCCATTACGAAAAAGACTCCATTCTTTGTGCCTTAGTAACTTTGTGTGAAAAAATGTGCTCGACACTATCTTACAGCTTGCCCTCGGGCCGGTCATTGGCACGCAGTGAGTGATCAAAAGCTTCCATTTCGCGGAGCATGGCTCGAACGCGATCGGGGTGTTGGGTGGCGAGATTTTCGGTTTCGGAGATGTCCTGGCCGAGGTGATAGAGTTCAATTTCGTTGGCATGTCTGAGTTTCCAGAATCCCTGGCGCATGGATTCGAGTTTGCGGCCTTTGTAGTAATAGTAGGATTTGTGCGGTGACCGCGCGTCCTGACGTCCCTGCATCAAGGGGAGGATGTCCATGCCATCGATCACGCGATCAGAGGGCGCGGAGGTGCCGGCGATCCGGGCAAGTGTCGGCATCAGGTCGATGCTGGCGGCAATTTCCGAACATTCCGATCCGGCGGGGATTTGTCCCGGCCAACGCATGATGCAAGGAACGCGCATACCACCTTCGTAGGTTTGAAATTTGAATCCACGCAAAGGCAAAGCCGATCCTCCATGCCCATTCTTGAGATCCCAAGGGCCGTTGTCGGAGGTGTAAACGACCAGTGTGTTTTGATCGAGCTTGAGTCGCTTTAATGCGGCAAGGATTTCACCGACACTCCAATCAATTTCCTCAATCGTGTCTCCATAAAATCCCCGAGGACTCTTGCCCAGGAATTTCTCGGACGCTGCCAGGGGAATGTGCGGCATGGTGTGAGGCAGGTAGAGGAAGAAGGGTTGATCCTTGTTCGCCTCCATAAACCGAATGGCTTCCCGAGTGTAACGTTGGGTCAGTGTGGACTGATCACAGGGGTATTCGGCAACCTGTTCATTCCGCATCAGGGGCACCCAGTTTTTCCTTGGCTTTTCGCTTTTGATTTTTTCGGGTGTCATGCCTTCACGCAAGACCACATCGTCTGCGAGTTCCATTTCCGGATCTATGGTCATGTCGTTGCTGTAAGGAATGCCAAAATAGGAATCAAAGCCCTGACGGGTCGGCAGAAACGGTTGATGATGTCCCAGGTGCCATTTCCCGATGCATGCGGTTGCATAACCATGCTCCTTGAGCACGTCCGCAATAGTGATCTCATCAGGATTCAGGCCGATGTCATGACGTGGAAACAAAACACCGGGTATATTCACACGCGTCGGATAACACCCGGTCAACAATGCCGCCCGGGACGGTGAACACACCGAGTTGGCGGAATAGAAGCTGGTGAACCGCATACCTTCCAGCGCCATCTTGTCCAGGTGCGGTGTGCGAATTTTCGGTGAACCGAAACAGCCGATGTCCTGATAGCCCTGATCGTCCGTGAAGATCAGAATAATATTCGGAGACTTCGCATAGAGGGTGGAAATGGCCAACAAACCAAGGACAACCAGCAACCGAGAGAACTGAGAAAGCGCTTTCATGATGACAAATGGAATCAGGATTTCCCCGAGATTACGCATCCGCCGCCCCCGAAGGCAATGGTTAATCTGGCGGGTTTTTTCCTCCTTTCCTCCAGCGGCGATCCTTTCAGCGGGGAACACAACTTAAAAACCACAAGCGCACAGAGACACGGAAGTATCCGAGCAAAATGTTTTTGCCTGTGCAATCTCTGTTTTATTCAATATTCACACGGGCCTTCAACATGAATGCCTTTAGACTCAATATCGGTTTTTGCCTTTAAGGCAAGATCGAAGGAATCAAATTCCACAGTCCAGTATGTATGCCCCGACCTAGGTGGAGCAGCTGCACCTTCTTCGAAAGTAACGCTCCCACCACGTAATGCGATACAATGTTCCACGAATTTCTCAAGGGACATCTGATGATTCCCTATAAAAACTTCAATCATTTTGGACATAACCTATTCAATGTAGAAAATATGCCCCCAGCTACCTCCAGTGTTTTTCTTTCCGTTTCGCCAGTCGGCATATTTGATATGTGGTAATTCGTTGATACCTGGCTCAGGTGGATGGATTTGAAACCAGTGTTTCACTCCTTCCGGCGGAAACTGGAAATTGTCAACGCGACCCATCCGATCACCATTTTCAACACGGCCGATTCGATGGCCTGGGGGTATCCGGAAGGAGAAGCCACCATCCTTGCGACCGTCCCTGGAGACCTTGATCAAGCGGTCTTGTATGCCTATGAAAAAGGAGATGAGATGCTGGGAGGTTTCACCGCGCCGGCTCGCCGGGTCAGCGCGTTTCTATCGGACGGAGCATTCCTGGCGCTCAATGAGGACGGCATGAAACTGTTCAATGCCGCCCTGGCCTGGGCGCTTGACGAAACGCTGCAAAGTGGAGGAGGCGACGCTTCCGATCTACAATTGTCCGTTTCAAGTGATGGCGCACGGCTGACCATCTCCTGGGAAGGCGGCAATGCACCCTACACTGTGCAAAGCAAGAGCAGTTTGTCGGACGCGTCATGGACGGACAATCAGACCACGGATGCTACGTCGGTTGCGATTCCGATCGAATCGGGTAATGCCTTCTTCCGTGTGGTGAGTGGCGGGCAATAATCGAAGTTGAAAATTATTCAGGCAAACCCCCAAGATCTGATGACCTTGGGGGTTTTTTGTAGGGGGAGGTTCTCGGGGTTTTCCTTTGAATGTGAGTCGGAAAATCGGACACCCTGAGGGTGGCGCGTTGGGGACGACACGCCCTACCTTGGGGCACACTGCAGGTAGATCGGGTCGTCCCCGGCCCGAAACCTTATGGCTCAGGATTTCGATTTTCAGCTTCCAAAGGGAAGCCAACATGCACCCAAAAACCGAAAAGTGACAGGTCTCAGCTCACGCTATTTTATCATGAGAAATACTCCAGAGAACTTTTTCAATGGCATCCTGCATTTCGGCAAGCGCACTTTCGCGGTCCGTCTCCTTGTTTGATCTGAGCTTTTTGAAAAACTGCGCGTAGGTATCGCGTTGTTTCCGGTCCCATTGAGAGGTGAAACCCATTTTGGTCTCATCTTCCACCCGGGCCACGTTCTGAATGTGATCCTGGCGGGCGTGTGCCCAGTTGATGATGATCTGGTAGTAAAGGAGCAACCGATCCATGAGAACGAATGGGAATTGCGGATTTCTATTGGGGCCGACTGTCAGATGCACTCCGCCAATCTTAATCCGCTTTACTGAAACGCGCGCCATGTTCTCGCCCTTCAACCACGCCCCTACCGCCGCCAAGGTTGCGCCACTCAAGGTGAACAATCCAAAGGATAAGTTCGCAAACAACAGGTCCAATTTCACGCCTGCACCACCACCGAGAATGGCCGCCGCCATGATGATCTGGCGCCGACTCAAACCAAGCAACTGCCAACTCCGTTCGGTAAAGAGATCTTCTCGCAGGATGGATTGTTCGGGAAGTCTGGGACGAAATTGTCGATGGCGGTAAAGCACCCGGATCTTAGATTGGGCATTCTCCTCGAATTTGATGATGGATTGCTGGTAATCTTCCACCAGGCGTTTACGAATGGCGTCCTCCTGTTTCTGTTCCGAAGCCTTGCCCTCGGTTTGCAGTTCCAACGCTTTGGTAAGGCATTCGGTCATGACGCGAGCCGCTTCTCGGTTGCGACCTTTCCAGTCCGCTTCAAATGCCCCGACCGCCTGTACCATCGCCGGTTCCCAGTCCTGGTGCATGCGCTTAAGACTTTCCAGCAAAGCCATACGTTCGCCAAAGGAGGCATGATGTGCGTTGAAGGTGCGTGTCAAATTGAAGGTCTTGGCACAGGCATCTTTCCAATCCTGTAAAAAAGTGTCCTCACCATCTTTCGGATTGATCAAAGCCAGGCGCGGGTTGCCTGTCATGCGCAGGATTTCCATTTCACACAAATCACTTTTCCGAAGTGGACGTGATCCATCCACCACATAAATGATCCCCGCTCCGGCCGCCAGAGGGGTCATCAATTCGACGTCGTGACGCTTTGAGGTGTCTTGGCGAAAAGCTTCCACAAAGGCTTTGGCCGGATGTTGGCCCTGATCAATATACTGTTGCATCCAATCCAGCGTTTCCTTGGGGTGCTGGAACCCGGGCGTGTCCAAAAAACGAATCAACACCCGGTCATCCACACGCACAGAGTAGTCGGAGCAGATGGTCGTCTCGCCCGGAAAATCACTGATGCGGACCGAATCATCTTCGGTAAGGGTGGCTACCACCGAAGATTTGCCTTCGTTGGGATGGCCCACCACGGCAAAGGTTGGAATGTGTGCTTCAGCGCTCATGGTTCCACCAGGCATTTGACCTGTGTTCCGTCAGGCAGATGTTTCGTCACGAATTGAGTCCAAATTTCGAAGTCCCTTTCACGCACGGCGGTCAACCAAGTTTCCCGGGTTGGTTTTCCAATGAGTCCCACCAACAACAACACATGTCGGGGGAGAGTTTTTCGGCACTGCTTCATCTGGTCCATTTTCTCCATGATGGGCGGTTGCCAGGCTTCCTGAATCCAGAGAACGCATTGGATATCGCCTGGAAGTGTTTGAAATCGGTTATTCATGATTGGACCTGAAATAGAATCATGTCCAACCACATTCCATCCATACGGGAGTAACTGTTGATCAAGATCGCCGGACTCGATGATATCGGACAGGTCGTTATCCACCATAACCAAGCAGGGAATTTCATTGGAATAGTTTGGATATGGCTGGTCGGGCTGAGTATTTGAGTCAGGTAAGGTATCCGAGGTGATGGTCTCACCACCATTGTCGGCGCTCTGAAAAGGTTGCCGGGTGACATTCAGGTAGGGAGTCTGGAATTGTTCCCAAAGTTTCTTCGCAGATGGGCTTTTCAGAGGATACATTCTGATGTGGCGACGACCCAACCAACCGCTCCAACCCCACAAAATCAAGCGGGGCAACAAACCGTAAACGCAGAGGCACATCAGAAGAAACAGCCACCAGGCGGTCAGGTTCTCATTTTGCAGACCGGCAATGCCCTCTCTCAAAATGATGCGGCTTCCTTCGATTTGGTCAGGAGACGGGTACCCCTGCCCTTCCCCCAGCCATGGGCTCCAGGGCAAGGCCATCCATTTGACCCAGGAAGCCACGACCGTGTTGGAAAGTTGTTCCATGGATGTCTGCCATCCGAAAGCCAGGTCCCGGAACATCACGCTCAGGGAAAAAGTCAGAACCGCACCGACGTTGAAAGCGACACCAAGCAACTGAACCCGACAGAGGATCGGCCATGTGAGGTATTTTCCGGAACAACCGTGATCACGACTGAGTTGTTGCCAGAATGATTCCCATTGCAAGCGTTGTTCAGCAGGCAGATGCGACCATACATGACGGTGCAGGCGCGTGGCCACCCAACGGAACGACATGCCACACACTTGACGACCCAGCCCTGAGTTGGCCGGCAACAACGCGCTCCCCTTTCCTGCCAGGAGCAGGAGCGAAACCACATTCCAACCCGCTTGGAACACCACCAGGATCCCCAGGAACAAGGCCACATTCACCGGCTGCACCCCGTCGTAGCGTAAAAGTCCCGAAGCAACGCCGGTTCCGGTCAAGAGCCCGGCCAACACAAACACGGCACTCAGCAAGCGCATGAATCCTGCCCAGGATTCACCGGGTTGAGGAAAGGTTTCGGGCAGGTTTGAACGTTGCTCCTCCAACCAGGCCCGCAGGGTGGAGGGATCGGCCTGATCCGATCGATCTGACAGATCCGACTGATCAAGCACATCTGCCTCCGCGCGGTGTGCTTGAAACCAATGTCGCAAGTGCTGGCCCGTTTCCGCAGCCTTCTCTCCGGAGTGTTGCAGCACGAAATACTCAAAATCGACCACGTCCGTGAGGGTCCATGGTTTGGAAGTTGATTTGGTTGCCGCCTTTTTCATCCGATTTGCGCCGGTATACTGCCGTTAAACGCTTTGCTTGGAAAGACCCAAAGAAAAACGGAAGCCCGGGAAGGCTTCCGTTTTCACACTAAATTTTCGATGGTCGATACTGCTTATGACCGGAAATTCATGGATTGAGCCTGTGGCTCATGCATTTCATCAGGGCAAGGAGCATTGATCGGTGCATCGGGTAGGACGTTGGAAGGTTGCACCATGCCGTTGGCCAGCATGAAAGCTTCCACTTCTTCACCACTGACGTCGGCCAACATTTGGCCGTTGATTTCCACGCAGGGGCTCAGCATTTGCCCACTTTTCATGATCATTTCCTGACGTTGAGCGGGATTATTGATGATGTCCCGGTCTTCGAAAGAAAGGTTGTATTTGCGCATGATAGCACGCACGCCTTGGCTCCATCCACAGGTAGGTTTCAGGTAGGCCACGATTTTCAAGGATTGATTCGATTCGCTCATAAGCTCAGATATGTTACAACAATAACTACCAACATGCCAAAAAAGATCAAGGTTTCAACTAGGAATTTATGACTCTTTCTCTCAATTCTAGAAAATGGTGTTACTCCGATGGGTAAACAGCGTCATCCATGAGCTTTACGAAGTGACAGTCTGGCCTTGGAGTGCATCAACTCAATCAAAACTCTAACGCGATCATAAGCAAACCGAAATCTGGGGAGCCATCACCCCGAGGCTCAGTTCAAAATTTAGAAATCCATCACCGGAGGGGTAAGCTCCGTCTTACACCCACTTCAAACCTCAGTGCTTTGGAACCCTTTCAAGCTGCAATGGAAATGCCACAATCATTCGATGAAAGATCGTCTCCCTGCGTTCCATTCCCTTTGCTCAGAAACTTTCCCCTCCATGGTCTAAAAAATGAACTACGCCCATCACTCCCTATCTGTGATTAAATCCCGCACCTGAGCATCCAACTCATTTGCTTTCTCGATGGCCTCATTGATAGGAAGTCCTTTGGACATGCCGGGACGCAGGTGGCCGATGTCGGTCAGCCAGGAATCGCAAAGAAGGCGTTGGCGTTGTTTGATCAGATTGGGCAAATCGGATAGTTTACCAACCCGGGAAGCGGCCATTGCATCCGGTGTTGGCCATTTGCCGAAATGATCGCTGGCACCGAAGAAACCAAGGATCCATTGAGCTGTCAACCAATGCGCCTCAGCATTCATATGGACGCCGTCACCTGCAAATCGAAAGTCCGGATCTTTGGCTCGCCTGTCCAACAAGAGCTGTTTCATGGGGCTGTGGATATCCACCACTTTCCACCCCTCTCCCCGCATGGCAAGCAACCAGGCAGCATACAGTCCCAATACCTCGTCATAACCTTCGTAGGGTTGCCCATAGACATCCAAACCAGCCGGGAGTGTACGTTGAGCAATGGGTTTTGGGTCAAACACAGGAGGCGTGACGTGGATGATTTCAGCTCCGGCGGCCACCACGCGATCGTGCAATCGGCGCATGCCGACTTTGTAGGCCTCGAAACGATCCACACTGTAGGGGTGATAAATGCCGCAGTTCATCCCACATCAGCACATCGGTGCCGGTCACCTAAGTTTGGCCAGGGCGCGATCAAGACGTTCGTGGAGATCGGGTCTGGGAAATTTGCCGCCCGCATGACCCGGTTCGGATAATCCGGAGACCGTTTCGCTGGGTAATCCCTGATTCAAAATGTTCACCGGTTGATCGAGAAAGGTCAATCGAAGATAGGTTTCAAGGTCGGCGACGTAT
>JAQCFT010000215.1 GCA_027619545.1 Verrucomicrobiota bacterium
TCAAGTGCGGGATTTCCAGACGGAAATCAGAGTGCGGCCATGCGAATGTCAGGTTTCTGATATGGATTTCCATATCCCTTGGCGGTTCTCTCAAGCCTGGCTTTCGGCTAGTTCTCTAACCTGACTCAGTAGTTCGGTCGGGCTGAACGGTTTGGTCAGGTAGCAGGAAGCTCCGGCACGCTTTGCTTCATCCGGATCGAGTGTGTAACCTCTGGCGGTGAGCAGAATGACCGGAATGTGTTTGAGGTCATTGTCCGCCTTGAGTTTCCTTAAAGCGGTCACGCCATCCATTCCGGGCATCAGCACGTCCAGTACGATGACATTGGGCTTTTGCGCGGAAGCGACTTCAAGAGCTTCTTCTCCATTGCTGGCTTTTAATATTTCATAGTTTCCTCTTCGAAGGGTGAATTCGATGAACTTGAGCATGTGAGGCTCGTCGTCTGCGATCAAGATCCGGTGCATTATACGTTCTCCACTAATAAAATGAAAGTTTGGTCGTCCTTCAATTGATCTCCATTATAAGCTTTCAACAGATTTTTAAGCGAAACTTTAAATCCATCAGCGTTCTGATCCACTTTCCTGGCATCTTCAAACCAGCGTAACAGTCTCTTTTGTCCCAGCAATTCATTACCCACCATCCGCGTTGTGGTTTCAACAATGCCATCCGTATACATTAGCATGCGACAATCAAGAGGCATGCTGATTTCCTCCTCTTCAAATTCAGGGTTCCGGACCACCCCCAGGGGCAGTCCCTCCGGGGAAAAAGAGGAGATCTTTTGCGAACTTTCCCTTGAGGTGAGGAGAAGGGGGCAGTGTCCTGCATTGCTGATGCGCATGATGCGTTCTTCGAAATCACAGAATGCCAACTGAGCCGTGATAAACATATCCACTCCCGACAGGTCGTGAAACATGGCTTTGTTGATGCGTTGCATCAGAACGGCTGGTTGAGTGAAACTTTCGGTTGATGCACGGACAAGGCTCCGAAAGATGGAGGCAAAGATGGAGGCTGGCACACCCTTGCCCATCACGTCTGCGATGACCAGCAATACCTTGTTGGGATCGGTTTCATGGTGGATGACATCGAAGAAATCTCCACTGACATTTCTTGATGTAATACATTCTCCCGCCAAGGTGAAACGCTCTGTTTCCGGCCATTCGGACGGTAGCAGGGAGTTCTGGATATTGCGCGCAATTTCCAGTTCCTTGGAGATCTTTCCGTATTCAATACGTTCCTCCTGTCTGGAAACATTGATCAATTGAAGTGCCAGAAAATCGGCGAATGTATGCATCACATTCGTTTGAGCGGAGGTGAACGGTTCTTCAGATTGCGAAGTCCCCACGCTCAGCACGCCTATCAATTCTTCGCCAATGATGATCGGATGCACCTGGATAAAACGTGCGTTAAAGATCGTCAGGGGATCCCCAGGTGAAAGGGGGTCCAGTTTGGTGTCCCGTAAAATATCCTTCCTATTGACGATAGCCATGGGTTCCAGGTGGGTTTGTTGTTCTCCCGGAATCCATTTCAGTGGTTCAATGATGAAAGCATTGGAGGACTTGGCGTATGTGCGCAAGGTGCGTCGATGTTCTTCACAAGTGCGAAACACATAGCAATCCGCCTCCATGATACTGGCTAACTGATGCAATAATCGATCGGCAAAATCCTGAATATCATCCAGTTTGCCCAATTCGGTTCCGAATTTGAAAATAGCGGAGAGGCTTTCAAAACAAGAAGAAAGTTCTTCCTGCATGTAAAGAAGAGCTGAATCGGCCTCATCCAGTTGCTTTTCAAACTTTCGGATCTGGTCCTTCCATTTTTCATCCTTGGTGCTCAACGCCTGGGTGAGCTTCCGGTTTTTTCGAAGAAGCAGCCGGTTGGAATGTGTTCCGCGCAGGTAATCGGAATCATCCATCAACTGTTGAATCATATACACTCCCCGGCCATTCTCACTGTTTGGCTCGGGCAGCGAAGGGGAAATGGGCCAGCTGAATCCCTGCGTGTGATCATGCACCAGTACTTCAACATACTCGGGTCGGATCATGACCTCAATGGCGATGGGTTGCCGGTTGGATTCCTCGGCCGCACCGCTGTGCAGAATGGCGTTGTTGACCCCTTCCTGAATCGCTACCTCCCAGGCACTGCATTCATTCAGGTCAAAACCGCACTTTTCCAAAAAAGCGATCACTCTTCTCACCGGCGTTCTTGAGGCGTCCACGTCGCATTTGAATTGGACGTAGAACGATGGCAGCGCATCCTTGATCATAGAGCAAGACCGGTTGGATGCCGCCTCACTGGCGTGTGATTTCGAGCAATCGGTGCAAGCGCGTCAACTCAAGCACCTGCTCAACAATAGGGGTCGGATTCAGGATGCGAACCAACCCATTCTGTTGGCACATGACCTTGTGTAACGAGATGAGGGTTCCCAAGCCGCTGCTATCCAGGATGCGAACCTCCGACATGTCGATGTCCAATACTTCGTGCTCCGGCCGAATTCGGCTCCGAACCTCGTCTTTGACAGACCCGGCGTTTGCCGCGGTCAGCTCGGTGATTCCGCGGATATTGATTTTTTCATTCGATGATTCAAATTCCATGATGTTTTTGCGCCAAAGGTTACTTGACTCAGCCTCCCTGATGTATTACTTCATACTTTAAGGAGAGAGAAGGCTCTTTGCAACTCGATTGTAAATTATATCGGCATGAGGATATGTTGACATAAACATCCATCCACTGGCTTTTAGGGCAGATTCTGGACTTTGCTCAGGGGCTCAGGTCAATGCGGGCAGTAAAACAACATCACCACGAATCCCCCGCTCAGGGGATTGAACAAGTTATTGCGTTTGAGGTGCAGGTGTTACAATTTCCGGCTTGTTGCTCCAAGCTTCTGACTGCGTCAGTGAGATCACCTCACCCGATTTCCATGGCTTTTCCTTGAAATTCAGTATCAACGTCCGGGGAAGGACTTCCACTTCATGTCCAGGATAATCCATGGTTATGGAACCGGGCAGAAAGGTGGTGTCGTAGAAGACAGGTTTGCCAAATGGAAGTTCAATGCCCGGTTTGTCGAATCGGATGCGCTGGGTGGCTCCTTCATAGATTTCATCTTTGATGACGATACGCACCTTGCTGATCCCAAGAAACGGCTGATCAATGGTCAGGGTCGGTTCCCCTTGAGCGGACGCCGCAAAAGTGAACTCCCAGGCACCGCGACGTGTTCGAAGATGGCGGTCGCAGCCGTACAACAGACCGTAGCCCACCAGAGCCAAACCAAAGGCGATCACCAAATGCTTTAGAAATCCATCCGATTGCATAAAACCCAACGCTCCCCTGAACCCAGCCGCATGTCAAGGGCGGGATGCCGAATAGTGCTGGGTGGCTGATGGGTGAGAAACGTCGGAAATGCGACAGGCATTCTTAAAATGCTACATAAGATGTACTTATTGGTGTAAAATTGAAAATTTTTTTTGATCTGCCATGTTGTTTCACTGGTTAGTTGAATTCTTCCCGTTCGAAAGGATTCAACCACGAAAGGGGTTTGTGCCCAACGATTCAAACGGATGCAACAACGGCCTATAAAACAGGCAGGTGATTATAAATGCCGAGATGACTTGCATGCGATATTCTTCGTGGCGTCGATGTCGGGAGTTTTCCTCTTTTGTGAGCAGAAGGCCATTGCAACGAAGTAATTGATATGACTGAAATCATGCACGAATCCATGCGCTGGGTGAATATGCCTTACACAGTGCTGTTGGGAATGGTCCTTCTGTATTGGTTGCTTGTCATACTGGGAGCTCTCGACATCGACTTTGGAGATTTTGACCTTTTTTCCGACGTTGAAGCCGATTTGGACGCGGAAGTGGTCACGGAAACTGGTTGGCTCTCGGGTGTGCTGCAGTTCCTTAATCTGGGTCAGGTGCCCACCATGATTGTGGCCAGCTTTTTGATTGTTAGCCTCTGGGCCGGTTCGATGATCCTCAATTATTACTTGAGTATTTCCGCCGTTTGGATCTCCTTGGCTCTGTTTGTTCCCAATTTCATTTTTGCAGGAGTGGTGACCCATTTTTGTGCCCGACCTTTTGCTCGACTCTTCAAGGCCTTGAATCATCAGGGTGCCGAAAGGCTGCCTATGGCAGGTCGTATCGGGAAGGTCATCACCAGCGAAGTGAACGACCATTTTGGGCAGGTGGAAATCGATACAGAGGGTGCTCCTCTTGTCATTTCCGCTCGTGCCGCGGAGGGGGAAACTTATCTCAAAGGAGAGTCGGTGGTGGTGGTGGAAGCCCTGGATTCGGAATCCAGTTATCGCGTCAAACATCTTGGTATTCAGGAATAGAAAACAAAAAGGAACAGTATGCTCATGTTTATTGAAAACCTCGTCTATATTTTAGGCGGCATTGCATTTGTTATCGTGCTCGGAATCGTCTTCATGATTTCGAAATGGTATCGAAAGGTGGAACAGGGGAAAGCCCTGGTGCGAAACGGTATTGGTGGCACGCGCGTTTATTTCTCAGGCGCCATCGTTCTGCCGGTGATTCATCAGGCCGAAACAATGGACATTTCCGTGAAGCGCGTTGAGATCGATCGCCAGGGAAAGAACGGATTGATCTGTATGGACAACATGCGAGCCGACATCAAGGTGGCTTTCTTTGTGCGTGTTAATCAGACGGTGCAAGACGTGCTCAAAGTCGCTCAATCCATTGGTTGTGGAAGGGCTTCGAGTCAGGACGCTATTGTGGAGTTGTTTGACGCCAAGTTTTCGGAGTCCTTGAAAACAGTCGGACGTCAATTCAACTTCGTCGACCTCTATAACTCACGTGAAAAACTGAAGGAAGGCATCATTCAGATCATTGGGACCGATTTGAATGGATTCGTGCTCGAGGATGTGGCCATAGATTATCTGGAACAAACCTCCCTGCAGATGTTGAATCCGGACAACATTCTCGATTCGGAAGGTATCAAAAAGATCACCGAACTGACGGCGGCCCAAAAAGTCCTGGCCAATAACATTGATCGTGAACGTGAAAAGACGATCACCAAGCAAAACGTTGAAGCACGTGAGGCGATACTTGAACTCGAGCGTCAACAAGCCGAGGCGGAGCAGAAACAGCAACGTGAAATAGCATCCGTCACCGCACGTGAAACCGCCGAAGCGAAAAAGGTTCAGGAGGAGGAACGCCTGAAATCCGAACAAGCACGTATTGCGGCGGATGAAGAAATCCAGGTGGCGGAAGAAAACAAGAATCGTCAGGTCATCGTGGCCCAGCGTAACAAGGAACGCACCGACGCGGTCGAGAAAGAGCGCGTCGAAAAAGATCGCGCTCTGGAGGCCACCGAACGCGAGCGACTGGTGGCCCTGTCACAGATCGAGCGGGACAAGGCGATCGAAGTGGAGAAGAAGATCATTCAGGACGCCATCCGCCAACGATTGGAAGTTGAGAAGACGGTCATTCTTGAACAGCAGCGGCTCCAGGATACGGAAGCCTTTGCCACCGCGGATCGCGAGAAAAAAGTGGCGGTGACACTTGCCGAGAAGGAGGCGGAAGAAGCATTGGTCAAAGATATCAAGAAAGCCGAAGCTTCCCGCAAAGCGGCCGAACAGAAAGCGGAGGAAGACAAGTTCAGGGCAGTCATGGCTGCTCAGGCTCAAAAGGAGGTTGCTGAGAAGCATGCGGAGGAAATCCTGATCGAAGCTGAAGCCCGCGAAGCGGCTGCCCGCAAGGATGCCGCCGCCAAGAAATCCCTCGCCGAAGCAGTCACTGCGGAAACGGCGGCCACCGGGCTTGGCGAAGTGCAAGTGATCGAAGCCATGGCCAGCGCCAAAGAAAAGGACGGCTCCGCCAACGCCAAAGTACTTGAGCTGAAATTTGCGGCGGAAGCCAAGGGCATCACCGAAAAAGCCGCCGCGATGAAGGAATTCGACGGCGTCGGACGAGAACACGAAGAGTTCAAACTGAGACTGGAAACAGACAAGGAGATCCAGTTGAAACAAATCAGTGTTCAAGAGGAAATTGCCGAATATCAGGCCAACGTGATTGGCGAGGCCTTGAAACATGCCAACATCGACATCATTGGAGGTGAGACTCAGTTCTTCGATCGAATCACCAGTGCAGTGACTTCAGGGATGAGTGTGGATCGAATGATGCAGCACAGCCAGACCTTGTCCGATGTGAAGAACACCTTTTTCAAGGAAGACAATCCCGATCACTTTCAAGAAAAGTTCAAGGAAGTGGTTGGGCGGTTCGGAATGTCCAGTGACACGCTCAAGAACCTGACCATTTCAGCCGCCCTGACCAAAGCGCTGTCCTTGGCGGATGGCGACGACTCCAAAGGCGTTCTGGAAAGTTTGTTGAACCAGGCGAAGGTCTTGGGATTGGGCGGGAAAAAGGTGGAGAGTTTTCTCGAAAAACAGGCCTGAAATCCGAACCTAAACTGCCATGGCAGAACCACAGGAAAACACTCCTTCCACGCCGGAGGGCGCCACGGCGACCCCGGCGCTTGAGAAGGGGACTTATGAGATTATTCTCAACCGGCTTTCACAACACGAAGCCGACTTGCGGGATCGACTGCTCAAGTTGAACGAAGCCCGCAAGGAGGCCTTCGGGTCGGTTGAGTTTGAGCTGCAGCGTTCCGAGCGCGTTACCACACACAACAATTGTGTTCCGCGCGACATGGTTCCCTTGAACGGTTCGGCATTTCTGTTTGGTTACAATGTGCATATCGGGCTGCGGACCGGCATTCAGCTGGAGGATGTGTTCGGTCTTTACACTTTGAAGGACGGACATTTTCAGGAAAGCCCGCTCGATTTGCTGCGTAAAGGGGGTTTTGAAGAGGATTTCAAGTCTCTCTACAAATACTACAAGAATACTGTCTTTGCGAAATTCTCCATCATCGGACCTCATTTATTCATGGTGTTCCGTGTCGGGAAGGATGTGACGGACATCAAGACCTTCAAATGGATTTGTCACGATGGTGCGCTGGAGTATGTGGGGAACCGGTTTGATCATGAATTCCGGTTTCCTCCTCAACACGATGTGGCCTGGACGCGGACCCACCGGGATCTGCATCGACACGGATTGCACCCACATATCTCCATCGAAGATCGAGTGTTCGTCGAGTGCATCGGTGGTGATCTGACGATCAAGGTTGAGGACAATACTGAAAGCGGCGAGGGAATTTACGCTGAAGAGGTGGAACATGCCGACCAGACTCTGGATGATGCCGAAGTCCATTTTGCCAGTCTGGGAAACCTGATCCTGCTGAAAATCCGTCCTTATCAGGAAAAGCAATTCAGGCATTTCGTTTTCAACGAAAAGTTGAAATCGGTAACCCGGATCGATGCGGTGGGGGACGCATGTATCCGTCTGCCAGAAGATCAGGGGATCATTTTCCACAACGGGTACTATCTGCAGACCGGAGATCATAAGCAGTTTGAAAGTCCCCACGCCAACATGGTTTATGATGCCCGTCTGGCGGCTTCGAACGGGGAGGATTTTCTGTTCTGTTTTTACCATCGCGCGCAGGGTCGTTATGTGTTGCTGCCTTACAACATCATTCGGCAATCGGTTGAAACCCCGATTCACTGTCATGGATACGCATTCTTTTCCAATGGGGAAATGGCATTGTTCAAATCGGATGATGATCCTCGAAAGCATCACCTGATCCAGATCTGGCAGACGCCTTTTGCGGGGCAATTGACTGAACCGGAAACCGGGGAACATCCGTATCTGAGAAAAGTTGGAAATCCGGACCTGGTGCGATGCATGGCGGACTGCCATGAACTACTTGCCTTGCTGCGTCAGCCTGACAGTTACGGCAATTTATACGTCGACCTGATCAAATCCTCTCGAGACATACAAGATACCTTTCATTGGTTGGATCACGAAGAGGCGTATCAGATTCAAGTTCCGTTGGCGGGGATTCAAGAAGCTTCCCAGAACGCCTTGTCGGAATTCGACAAAGTGCGCCAGTTGCGTCAACATGCCAAACAATCACTCGACGTGACGGCCAAGCAGGTGCATGTCGTCACACGCCAGCCTGGATTTGATCACTGGGAAGCATTGGAACCCTATGTCAAAGCACTGGCTGATCTTCGTGGATTACGCGGGCATGTACTGTCGTTGCGGGACGTGCGTTACATGGATCTCGAAGCCACCGAAGTTCTTGAGAAGGAAATCATCGAATGTGAAGAAAAAGTTGCAGGACATGCTCTGACCTTCCTGGGGAGACCGGACGGGTTGGCGCCTTATTTGCAGCGCATTGATGATATCGGGATCCGGCTCCCAGAAACCAACAAAACGGTGGATGCCAAACCTCTGGAAGATGAACTGAACGCGACCGCTCATGATTTGGAAACGATGACCGAGGTGGTGGGGAATCTTCGTATCGAGGATCCCACGGAAAAAGCCCGGATCATTGAATGCATCTCCGGTGTTTTTGTTCGGGTGAACCAGTTGAGAGCGGCGATCCGCAAGCACATCAAATCCCTGTCGACAGGTGAGCTGTCCGCCGAGTTTGCTTCGCAATCCAGGTTGCTTGATCAGTCGATCGTCAATTATCTGGAACTGTGTGATACGCCGGAGAAATGCGAGGAATTCCAGACTAAATTGATGGTTCAGCTGGAGGAACTGGAGGCGGAATTTGCCGAGAACGAAACATTTGTATTGGAGCTGGCGGAT
>JAQCFT010000216.1 GCA_027619545.1 Verrucomicrobiota bacterium
GGATCTGCTCCTGTCGTGTGGTTGCTTCTTTTTTGGTCTTGAAGAATTCGCGAGTGCGCTTGCCATCTTTTGGGTAGCCAACGACCCATTTGGAAGTAGGGGAATGTTTGTAAGGTTTGACAGAGACTTTCGGCGAGCTCATGCGTTTAAGTTCGCATATGAGCGTTTTTGAGTCAATAATATGTCAATGTGTCGATGCTGTGTTGTGAAGAGTTTGTGCAAGTGTTTAGTAATGTGGAGCCAATGACGAGATTCGAACTCGTGACCTACGGTTTACGAAACCGTTGCTCTACCAGCTGAGCTACATTGGCGTTGGTTGTGGTGGGGATTCCCTTGGTTGGAACCCGGTTCTGGGGGCGGTGTGCCGTCCAGAGGGTAATGTGTTTAGGGAACTGGGGGGGAGTTCGCAAGTCTATTTTTGCGGCCATCGCGGTAGCGGGACCGGCGAGATTAGTACGATGGATTAGCGGATGTTCGGTTTTGTGGGTAAGTCTCTGGTTATCTCTGTCCGAATGCCGTGTTTGTTCAGCTAGGGAATCCGAAGAGCTTTGCGGCGTTTCCGCCCAGTATGAGGGATTGGTCGGCGGGGGAAAGGTGGTCGATGTAGGTTCGGGCGGTTTCGAAGGCGGCGTGGTAGGTTTCGCCGGTGGCGTCGGCTCCGAAGCCGCCTCCGTAGATCATGCGGTCAGGGCCAAATGCTTGCACCAGACGGTGGATGGTGGGGGTGATGTCGCGGTGGGGGTATTGGCGGGTGGAGGGAATGGCTGAGAGTTTGATGATGGTGTTGGGGTGTTTGGCCATTTGGAAGACGTTCGCGTGTTCTTCAGGCAGGCCCTGGAAGGGGCGCCCGAGATGGTCGATGATGACTTTGGTGTGCGGGAATGCTTGGATGTAGGGGTGGAATCGTGCGGCATATTTGGGTTCGAAGTGGAGTTGGATCGCCAGTCCCAGGTCCGAGGCAATGGTCCAGAGTCGTTTGAGTTCCGGACTGTCGAATGGTGGTAAGCGGTCCGGTGCATAGGCGTGAACGCGGAGGGCGACCAGCGGGATTCGTTCTGCTAGGGGTGCAATTTTATCCAACGAGCCGGGGCGGTCCGCGAAGAACAGACCGACACCTTTTAGTTTGCCTTTTCCCACTGCCAGGCAGTGTTCCAGGTAGCGGTGGTCGTCCTGATAGGGTTCGGGGTGGACCACGATGGCGTAGTCGACGCCGGCTGCGTGCATGCATTCGAGCAGATGTTCCGGTGTGGCGGGTTCGGTGGGACGGTAGGGGGCTCGCTCGTGATAGGGGAAGCGGGTGTCCGTTGTTCCGGCAAAGCAATGCAGATGGGTGTCGACCCAAATTTCGTTGCCGGTCTTTTTTGTTTGTGAGGAAGTCAATGATCGGGTGCGGTGACAGCCGTAGGTAATGGTCGTGGCTGCGAGGGCGCTTCTTTTTAAAAAGGTTCGTCGGTTCATGATGGAATGCCCGGATCTTTATGGAGCGTCTGTTCTATCGCAAGCACAATCAAGGGCGCAGGGTGGTTCAAACCAGGTGGCATTCAGAAATGGGCCCCACTGCTGCGGGGCCGCGCTTGCGTTGAGGTGTTGGAAAACCTGTAGGGTTGAGCGGACACGCCACCGGACGCGCGGTCCCGATGTATCGCGGACGTCCCTGCCAAATTGCAAGCCGCTTTATACCCAGTTTGAATCGTGCTGGGAGTGGGGGAGGCTGGAGAGTAGTTGTTGACCCAGCTTCTTAACCAGCTAGTCTACCGGTTATCAGCCGAGCACATTTATGAATACTTACCTGAATGGTACACTGGGTGGGCATAAAGGGAACAGACAAGTTAATCGATCACTTGGATTCACTTTGATTGAACTTCTGGTTGTGATTGCCATTATAGCCATCCTTGCGGGTATGTTACTTCCGGCGCTTTCCAAGGCGAAGGAGTCGGCCAGAGGGATTGTGTGCCTCAATAATCTCAAACAAATTTCCCTGGCGTCTCAACTGTATTCGGATGATCACGATGGGCATTACCCTACTTTTCGCACTTGGTTGTACAGTCGGGTGGGGGATCTGACGACGGGGACGCTTTATCCCTATATTGAGTCGAAGCCCAGTTACATGTGCCCAACCGATGCCATCGAACTGGCGACCAAACGCAAACCGAAGGCGACGGGTCAGGCGTCCACCAACTCGCGGAGTCGATCCTCACACACGCGTGACTACAGTTACGGTATGAACTGTGCTATTTGCCACGATACCAAGATCAGTTCATTCCATGAACCATCCAAGACGATGTTTTACATGGAGGGCAATCTGGCTCCGACAGATTACAGTGGGCAGGTAGGGCCTCAAGCGGCTTCTCGCGTGCTCTTGCGATTCGGCATAACAGTCGGGGGCATGTGCTGATGGCTGATCTGCATGTCGAGAAGGTGGATGAAACGGAGTTTGATGATGTGTCGGGCACCAAACGTTTCTGGTTGCCGAATGATGAGATGGATGATTTTCGCGGTGGTTTTTTCAGAACTCTGCGGTGATATTTTGTGAGTTGTTTCCACGACTGTGGAATGTGGTGATTTTATCCGTACCACTGCGTGAGCGCATGTGCGTCGAGATAAACAAACGTTCTTGTATTACTCAAGGAACCCAAAAAGCAGTTACTGTTCATGTAACATTCTCTGCTGGCCTTCTTCCTCACACAACACTTTGCGTCTCTGCGCCTCCGCGCCTTGGCGATAAAAACAAGCAACCATTGAAAAACCGGTGGCCTTTAAAAGGTTCGATGCAAGATTCACAAACGCTGACAATGACGATCGTGATATTGCTGCCCCATGGTGAATTTGTCCCCATCAATCCAAATTCTCGCAAAGACGCCAAGATCGCAAAGGGCGCAAAGTACTTTTCTGATGTGTCATGAATGATTTGGTGAGGCTGGTTGCTTTGCGCGGCGAAGGATGCTGATATGGATTTGGTGGAATTGGGTGATGATGGCTTTCCACAATTAAGAGCATTCAGCTAATGAGTGCGACGAGGCGCGCCAGGGACGGCACGATTTACCTGAGGGTTGCCTTTGTAATTACCTCACCCTCATGGAGCCATTCACTATTTAAATTCACCATTCAAAAGGGCAACATGTCGTCTATGGCGGCGACCCATATCTGACCTTGGTAGACGAAGCTGAAGTGGGTGCCGGATGGGTTGAGTTTGATGTGTGATGGGTATTGGATTTCTACGTCCGGATCGAGTGTGGTGGTTCGGTTGGGGCCTCTTTTGTAGAGTTGGAGTTGATACCGTCTGGTATTGATGCCCACATATGGAAACGTGTTTTTGCGTTCTATTTTCCAGATTGTTCCCCTTGTTCGATGCCCAATGATCCATCGGTTTCCCTTTTCATCATGTGAGAATTGGAAATTGCCTGACATGGGGAAATCGGAAGTAAAAACCTGCGTCTGATTGAAGACTGGGTTTTTGTCACCAGGCAGCTCAACGATGGCAAGGGAGAGGTCGAAGGTGAAATCCTTGTTTTCTTTATAGAAACTCATCAGAAGGTTCTTTTGATCTAAAAAAAGGTCCGGGCCAGCAGGAGGTGGTAACCGGACCTCTGAAATAGGAAGTTCACTTAATTCAGGCCCAATGATGGTTGGGGAAAGGTAGTAGGATGAGGCTTCGGAAGAAGGTGTTTTTTCGGGGATCCAAACGACCCAACCCGATTCGTCAGGTAGCCAAGTTTCCATGAAAAAGGTGACCGGTTTGTTTTCAATCGAAAGGGTTTCGTTTGTCTTCAAATCATGTATGTAAATTTCCCGGTCAGATTTTGAACCGAAAAGCATTCCTATGCGTTTACCTGAGGGTGAAGCCTGCATCTCAAAGGGGATACTCCGGTCTTCCTTATCTCTCAGGTAAGGTGACAGAGCTTCCAGTAAAGTTTCCTTTCCGTCTCGGATGTCGGCTTTCAGGCACATGAAATCGCCCTGATTTTTTTCTCTCAGGAAGAAGATTTCATGGTCGGAAATCCAGCCGTGATCCATGGGGGCCAGCAGGTCCATCTTGATGACGGGTTTGGCGACTTTGGATAATGATCGATTGGCCCGGTCTTTCTGGAGTTCAACAAGGCCGAATACGGCAGCGCCCAGGATCAGGATCATACCCGAGACTATCATCAGGTAGATCATTCTGGGCGAACGAGGTTTCATTGCCCGAAGCAGTAGAGCGTTTGGCTGGTGCGAAGGTAGAGTTTGTCGTCCACTGCCGCCGGTGTGGCCATGATGGTGTCTTTGAAGTCGACTTGATGGACGATCTTGAGTTCGGGGGCTCCCGCTTCGATGACGGTCACCACGCCGCGTTGAGATGCCACCAGGATGTAATCATCCACTCCAATGGGGGATGCGTAGTAATCTCCCAAGGCTCCGACTCTTTCTTCCTGGTAAACATACTCGCCTGTGTTTGCATTCAAACAGGTGATCAAGCCTCCATTTTTGATGAGATAAACATGTCCTCGATAGGCCAGAGGTGAGGGAACATAGGGAAGTCCGCGTGTCTGTTTCCAGTCCAGTGTTGGCTGGTCGCTTGGGTTGGCTCCAGGGTTCAAAGCGAGCAGTGCGTTTTCACTTTTGTTGAAGATGGCGTTGATGCTTTCCCATTCCTCACGATCAATGCGGTTGTCTTTGTTGGCATCGATGTATCCAAAGTGCATGCGTGCCGGGCCGGTGGCCTCTTCTTTTTCGATAAGAGTATTGGCATTGGCATCCTCTTTCAACAACTCGTCAAAGTCGGGCATCCGGGCCACTCCGGATCCCATGGTCCAACCTGAGATGTAGAGGCGGTTCTCATCGAATGCCGGGGAAGCAACGGTTTCATTGGGGAGACCTCCCATTTCCCAGAGGAGCCGGCCATTGTTTAGATCATAGGAGCACACCCTGAGGGTGCCGGAGGTGATGACCGTTTCCGGATTGGCTGGTGGCCATGCGATGGGGGTGGAGAATCCGCGGCGGAATCCTGGACGAGGTGTTTTCCAAAGCGTTTTTCCATTTAGCGCATCCACACCGAGCAAATGTGAATCCACATCCTGATCTACCTGGAGGATGATCCGTCCGTTTGCCAGCAGGGGGGAGGAGGATGCGCCGTGTTGTGTGATGGGCACGGGTAATGGGAGGCGCCATCGTTCGGTTCCTTCGAAGTCGTATGTCACCAACCCGAAAGAACCGAAATAAACATAAACAAACCGACCGTCCGTGATGGGGGTGGAATTTGCGGGAGTTCCGTTGCGGTGTCCTTTTTCGATGCGGGTGGGTGGGATCGATTGTTTCCAAATCACCGAGCCGTCATGGCGGTTCATTGCGACGGTGGTGAGTTGTTCTGATTCAAACATCGTTAGAAACAGTGTGTCCTCCCAGATACATGGTGAGGAATGTCCCTGCTGCAGATCCTTCTTCCATAGGACAGGTGTTTCGGGGCCGAATGGTAAGGGGAGGTTTGAATCAGAAGCTCGACCCTGTCCATGTGGGCCTCGGAATTGGGGCCAGTTGTCGGCAGCACCAGGGCAGGTTGAACATTCCAACAGCAAGGTCGTCAGTATGCCGACCATCAAGGCACGTAATGGAGTTTTCCCGACGTGACCGGCGAAATGCATGATCCGTTCAGCTTTCTGAGGCTTGTTGTTCGCGGGCGGCGCTTCCTCCTTTGCCATCCTGGGTTTGGCCCAGAAGTTTGCTTAGGAATGCCCCGGCGATGAGACCCGCCACCAGGGCAATGACACCGCAAACCCAGTAGGGTAGAGGTTGGTGCAGACCATAGAACATGGTGGCCATGGGCGGGCCAATAATGCGGGCGACGGCAGAGGCGCTTTGGGATACCCCAAGGTTGGAACCTTGTTCGTTATCGGGTGAAACAATCGAGATCAATCCGGTCAAGGGAGCGCGATTGATGCCTGAAAAAATGGCATAGACTGCGAGTGAAATGAGGATCCAGACAACATTTGAACTGGCTGGAATCATGAAAAAGCTGAGTGTCAGCCCAAAGAAACTCGCAAAGATCAGAGGTTTTTCGCCAAAGCGATGAACGAGTCGACCGATGGCTCCTCCCTGGACCATGGTGGCGATGAAGCCCGAGTAGGCGAGGAAGTAGTAACATTCCTTACGTTCGAACCCCATATAATCCACCATCAGGAGTGGTAAAGTGGTTTCGAAACAGGCGAAGCAAAGAGTTGCCAGGAAAACCAGAGTGACCAGCAATCGCAGCTTGGGTTGGCCAAGCGTGTGCGCCCACTGAGCCCATTGGGCGCGTTTGACGGCGGGTTTGGCGTCTTTTGCCCGGCTTTCGGAAAGAATGAAGCAGGCGGCCACAAAGTTAATCAGACAGATGGAGGCTGCCACCCAACCCGGACCTTGAGGGCCGAGGAAATGATCTGAAAGACCTCCGATGAGCGGACCGAATATAAAGCCAAGTCCAAAACCCATCCCAATGACCAAACCCACCCCGCGTGAGCGTTTTTCGGGCGGGGTAATGTCGGCTACGTAGGCGGAAGCCACAGAGAGGTTGGCTCCGCAGATGCCGGCAAAGACGCGGGACAGGAGCAGCATCATCAGTCCGTAGGTCCCTTCCAATCCGCTGGCGTATCCGAACATGGCATAGGAAATGGTCGAACCTGCCGTGCTGATCAGGATGATGGGGCGGCGTCCGATGCGGTCGGAAAGTTTCCCTAACCACGGCGCAAAGAAGAACTGCATGAGGTTGTAGGATGCAACGATGCAACCGATTGCAAGTCCAGAAGCGCCAAACTGTTCGGAGTACAGTGGCAACAAAGGCAGCACGATACCGAACCCCACCAGGTCGGCGAAGACGATCAAAAACAGTATGAATAATGTTGGTTTTCTCATTTAACGCCTTTTTTGCACGAAGCGCGAAGTTAACGTGTCGAGGGGGGGAGATCAAAGGAGAAAATTGGAAAAAGAAAATGGGGGGATGGGGTGGAATTGTTTTTAGACAGTTGCCGCGGTAGCGGGATCTGCGAGATGAACATGATTTACAGGATGATTTTTTGGGATTGTGTCTTCATTTGTCAAAGGGTGCATCGTTGTTGTTTTGAAAGTTTTTTTATTTGGTAGTCTCAGTCACTCCAGTCGCGGGATCTGCGAGATGAACAGGAACGCTTTTGAGGGGGGAAGTTTGGCAACGAGGTGGAACTCATCCCTCCATTCTCCAAATATTGAGGTGTCCCCTGACCGTTTGAGATGCCTGAATTCAATTTGACGATTTGGCGGGATTCGGGTCGAATGGTTTGCATCTCATTTGGATTCCATTATGAAAACCCAGAAATTTTCTCGTCGGACCGCTTTGAAATCGTTGACCGCAACCGGTATGGCTGCGGCGGCATCCTCGAATATCGCCCGTCAGCTTGAAGCTGCGGACATCAAGCCGGTGAAACTGAAGGGCAATGTGAACCATTCCGTGTGTAAGTGGTGTTACTCGGATTTGACCTTGGAGGAGTTGGCCCAGGCCGCTTCCCAGTTTGGCATGCAATCGGTGGAATTGCTCAATCCGGATCAGTTTGCCGTATTGAAAAAGTATGATCTGGTCTGCGCCATGGCCAATGGGCCGGGAGGAATCCCCAAAGGCTTCAATCGCATCGAAAACCACGCCACCCTGATTGAAGGTTTCAAACGCATGATCCCTCAAGTGGCCGAAGCTGGTTTTCCAAACATCATTTGTTTCTCCGGCAACCGTGAGGGGTTGGATGATGAGCAAGGAATTGAAAACTGTGCGATCGGATTGAAACAGATCATGAAGGTGGCCGAACAAAACAAGATCACTGTTTGCATGGAACTGCTCAACAGCAAGGTCAACCACAAGGATTACCAGTGTGATCATACCGAGTGGGGTGTGGAGTTGGTGAAAGCGGTGGGATCGGAGCGGTTCAAGCTTCTTTACGATATTTACCACATGCAGATCATGGAAGGCGATGTCATCCGCAACATCCGCACTTATCACGAATACATCGGGCATTATCACACCGGTGGCAATCCGGGCCGTAATGAAATCGACGAGACACAGGAACTGAATTACCCCGCCATCTGTAAGGCGATTGTAGAGACCGGATTCAAGGGGCATATTGCCCAGGAATTTATCCCCAAACGACACCCGCTCGGCAGTCTGTATGAAGCTGTGCGGACCTGCGATGTCTGATAGTGCGACCATTCCCTGGCTGGCCCGGATAAAAAGGACGCTGCCACCTGTGCTGTTGGTGGTGGCTATCGGCTTTGCTTACCTGTACTACAACTCCGAACCGCGTTATCAGGGACGCCGGTTTTCGGAGTGGATGCGTCTTTATGAACAGGGAGTGGATCCCGGGCGGGCTGAAAGGGCGATTTACGGCATGGGGCCGGATGCTGTGCCGCACCTGGCTTATTGCCTGACATCCTCAAAACCCGGTATGTTGGATCGCATGGTGATGTCCATTGGGAGATTGAACCAGAACCTTGGTTTTAAACTGAGCCAGGCGACTTCCAGGTGGAAAATCAATTTCCAGGGCAGTGATCGGTCGAAAACCGGGCGGGAATCTCTGATCGCCCAGGACATGCTCAAAAACGCCCCCGAAGCATGGAAACCGGCG
>JAQCFT010000217.1 GCA_027619545.1 Verrucomicrobiota bacterium
CATGATGAATTCGCGAGCCCGCATGAGTCCGAATCTGGGGCGAATCTCATCTCTGAATTTGGTTTGGATCTGGTAAAAATTCTTGGGTAATTGACGGTAGGAACTCACCTCAGACGCCGCCAGGGTGGTGACGACTTCTTCGTGGGTGGGGCCCAACACCCATTCACGATTGGCTCGATCCTTGGCCTTGAACAAAACGTCGCTGGCCGTTTCATATCGACCGCTCTCCTTCCATATTTCCGGTGGTTGGAGGGCTGGCATGAGGATTTCCAACGCGCCGGCCCGATCCATTTCTTCGCGAATGATGCGGGAAATTTTTTGCAGGGACCGTAATCCCATCGGCAGGAAGGAGTAAAGGCCGCCCGCCAGTTTTCGGATGAGTCCAGCCCTGAGCAACAGTTTGTGAGAAGCGATTTCAGCTTCGGCTGGAGTTTCTTTGAGTGTGGGTACAAACGCTTGAGACCAACGCATAAGTGTGTCGTTTAAAAAAATGATGGGCAGGTTCAGCCCTTATTTGACGGTGTTGACCAAGGGGGCCATGCCTTGAATCCGCACTTCCAGTTTGTCGCCCGATTCGATAGGGCCTACGCCACTGGGGGTGCCGGTCAGGATGACGTCTCCTGGCAGAAGAGTGATGTTGGTAGAGATGAAGCTCACCAGCTCGAAACAATTGAAGATCAATTGCCCGGTCAGTGAATTCTGCCTCAATTGGCCGTTTTGAAACAATTGAATGGTGAGCTTGTGTGGGTCGATTTTGGTTTCTACATAGGGCCCGAGTGGGGTGAAGGTGTCAAATGATTTGGCGCGAGCCCATTGGCTTTCGGAATTCTGGATGGTGCGATCACTGATATCCTGCGCCGATGTGTAGCCAAATATGTAACGCGCAGCGGCGTTGGGAGTCACATTACGTACTCGGCGACCAATAACGATAGCCAACTCCGCCTCGTAATCCACCCGATGATCCTGAAAGGGAATTTCTATTTTACCGCCATCCGGAATGAGGGACGTCGGGGCTTTTAACCAGAATAACGGGGTCTTGGGCAATGGTTTGCCTGATTCCCTGGCATGATCTGCGTAGTTTAATCCAACCGCAATCACCTTGGAAGGGGCCACCGGGGTTAGCGTTTTGATGCCCTTTGGGTTGGTGGCACGTTTTTGGAATGAAGGAGAGCCGAAGACATCGCCCTTCAGCTTGTAAAGTTCGCCATCAACTACTTTTGCATAGAAAATGTCGTCACCCTTCTGGAATCTTCCGATTGCTGCCATAAAGCCTGAAGACGTGATCCTAAATGGAATCCCGATCAGACCGCAAGACGAAAGTCTAAATCCATCAACAGATCAATGAGTTTTGACGTCAACCCGCATCCTTTTTTGGAAAAATAAACTCATTTTGAAAAATTTTTTACATTCATGTGTCCCCTGGAAACGTCCATCCTCGCAATGAAGGTCAAAGTCTGAAACGGATTGGATCGTCTGAAACAAATCAAAGAGTTGATTTTGATCGCCAAAGACAGACATTGAGTGAGACATTAACCATCAAGTAAAGCGAACATCATGAAAACGTTGATGCATGCCATGCGAGCCCCGATATTTGTCGGTCTGTTGATTATTCCGACGCTGGCCGGGTGCCAAACCAGAACGCAGCGCAGTGTTGTCCATCATCATTCCACACAACCATATGTGGTGCGTGAGGTGACGACCACGACCACCAAAAAGTCCGTGCCGGTTGACCCTGCGCCCGTTGCGCAGCCTGCCGTTGTGACGGAGTCTTCCGCTTTTTCTACTCCGGAGCCTGTCAAACTGACGCCGGCGGCCAACGATGTTGTTAAATTATATGAATCGATGGTGAGTGAGGATGTGTTGATATCATTTGCCGAACATTCTCATTATCCGTTCAAACTGACCGCTGATCAAATTGTTTACATGCAGGATATTGGGGTAAGTGATGCGGTTTTGAACGCCATGATTGAACGGGATGCCTTATTGACCGGGCAACCGGCGCCGCAGATGCTGGTTCAAAACGATGACGTTGCTCAGGAAATGCAGGTGGCCGCCGCAGCATCAGAAGTTCAGGCCCCGGTATATGCGGGTAATCCGCCGCCTGCCACCGAACCTGTTCCCCAGACAACGGTAACCGAAACGCGCGTGGTGACCCGGGAATACTTCCATGATCAACTTGCACCCTACGGAAGTTGGGTGCATGTGGACAATTACGGCTGGTGCTGGCGTCCGACGGTTGCCGTGACGAATATGCACTGGCAACCATACAGTGACAACGGGCGATGGGTTTACACCGACAATGGCTGGTACTGGCATTCTTACTACAGCTGGGGTTGGGCTCCTTTCCATTATGGTCGTTGGTCTCGTCATGGGAATTATGGATGGGTTTGGGTTCCGGATACGGTTTGGGGTCCCTCCTGGGTCACCTGGCGCTATTCCGATGCCTATTGCGGATGGGCGCCTTTGCCTCCGGCTGCCGTGTATCGTTCCGGATTTGGTTTCACTTACCACGGTAAAAACGTCTCCGTCGGATTCGGATTCGGCCTGACTTATGATCATTTCCATTTTGTTTCCCGCCGCAATTTCACGCATCATCACGTGGGACACCATCGACTGGGCAGGGATCAGGCAAGAAGTATCTACAATCGAACCACCATCGTGAATAATTACAATATCACCAACAACAACGTCGTGGTGAACAATGGGATCAGTCCGGAACGTATCGCGACCGGAACCAGCCAGGAAATCAAACGGGTACCCCTGCAGGATGTTGATTCGGTGGAGGGTGTCAAACTGGCCAGTGGTGATGCCAGACAGCCCCGTTCGCTGCCCGTTTATCGTCCCAAATTGCCCGAACAATCCAGGGATGTGCCTCAAAGAATCCTGAGCAAGCAACAAAGCCGCCCGGCTTTGACCCGCCCCAATCGAGGTTCGGAAAACATTGCGTTGGCTCGAAGCGAGGAAAGCGCATCCAGACTGCAGACCTCATCTGCCAATACACAACGCCCAGGCACAAGCAGGTCCACCCGTACCTCAGGGAATCGATCCGGTGAAGCGAATTTGAAACGACCATCCGCTTCCAATTCATCGAGCGCCCAGGTGCGATCCAGTTCCCGTCCCGGACGGACAACTGAGAGCAGTTCTCTATCTGCCAGGCCTTCGACGTCAAACCAGTCCCGATCCGTGACCGGCAGCGCTTCTGCTGCCAGACCGTCAACAACGAACAGTTCCCGTTCCGTTAGCAGCAATTCGAATCGAAACGAGCCGCGACGCCCGACTTATGCTCAACCGTCCGCTTCGACGAGGTCCAACACACGGTCACGAGATTCGATCTCCTACACACCGCGCCCCCGGACGTCCTCCAGCAGTGTGAGCTCAAGTCCCAGGACCGTTTCTCCGAATACAATCAATCGACCCGACATCCAGAGTCAAACCAGTTCAAATATCAGGAGTCGTACCCCGGAGTCATCTGTGACCACCAGTCGTCCATCCATGAACACACGCAGCCGGCAAATGCCATCGACCACCTCAAGACCGACCTATTCGGTGCCCAGTACCAGGAACATGGCACCGCGTTCAACCCCGCAAGTGCGTAGTCGGAGCATCCCCGCTCCGCGCTCAACGCCATCTCGGAGTGTGACGCGTCCTGCTCCTCCGACCCGGAGTAGTTCAGGATCAGTCAGCCAAAGTCCCTCGTCGACGCCTTCGCGTTCGGTGCCGAGCTTCAGGTCTTCCGCTCCGGCCACGCGGAGTCAGTCTTCGAGTTCAAGTTCCGGATCCAGCTCCAGCTCGAGCTCCGGATCCAGTCGCCCAAGTCGTCCAGGACGTTGAACATCTAATAACAGGACCGTTATGCTCGAAAAAAGGAAATGGCTGGCTCTGTTGGGATGCCTTGCAACGATTGGTCACATGCAGGCCCAGACCGATACGAAGACGGCAAAGTTGATATACGAAACTCATTTTGAGGAGGATGAGGGTTATTCGTTCGATGTCGACCTGATCGGGCAGAACGGCTGGATTGGATTCGGTGGTGGGGATTCGTTCCTGGAGCAGTCCAATGACGGTTCCACCGGGTTGGTGACCGATTTCCTGGAAGGGCAGGGACAGCAGGCGTATATCGGGTTTGTGAAACCAGAGCATGAAACGGACATCGAATTCCTGAGTTTGCTGCAACCACTCGATTATGCTCCGGCTGACGGAAGCGGAGACATCCTTCGATTCACGGTGAGCATGGGGATCATCGATTCCACCAACGGTGAACGAGATAATTTCCGATGGAGTGTTTACAACACGGAAGGATTTCGTTTGTTTTCGCTGGATTTTGACAATGAAACAAAAGTCATCTCCTATGCGCTGGACGATGCGGAGCCCTTGCAACCAACAGGGTTTGAGTTTGATAATGACACTTTCTATCGGATTCGATTGGATATCGATTTTGAAAACAACAAATGGTCGGCTTACGCCGGAGAAGTGGTGTTGGTAAAGGATTTGCCGGTCAGCACCCAGAATCTGAAGCGTGATCTGAGCGATATAGATGCCGTATGGGCCATCTTCAATCCGGAAGCGCCGGGCGATAATTACATGGTCTTTGACAACTATCGCATCGAAACCTGGGGTGATCCGCCTGCGCCACCGTCACTGCGTCCATTGGGACGGCTTCCCAATGGAGATTTCGTGATTCGAATTGAAGGCCCTGCGGGAGGACAATATCAGGTGGAAGCCACTACAGACTTTCGACAGTGGGTTGTGGTTCAAGACAAATTGGAACTGAATCAAACTGGTAAACTGGATTGGGTGGACGATTCCGCGTCCGCCGATACGGCCCGGTTTTATCGTCTCAAGAGCCTTTGATTGCTTGTGGATCTGGTTTTAGGCCACAGCGCCTGCAGACTGGAGTGATTTCGAGGATGGAAGCAGACAAAAGGCAATCATTGAGGATGGGAAAAGCTCCATTCGTTGTTACGGTCAAACATTTCAACCTTTTGCCCATCGGGCCATTCAATGAGAACGCCTTTTACTTCCGGTCCATGTCCCAGGATCTGACGATTCGGGGATTGCGACCAGTAACCGTCGCCGAGGTGTAATTCTCGCGCGGGGCCTTTGGAATCGTCTGCATAGATGAGCCTCATCTTGGTTCCGATGGCTTGAAGGTTGTGGGGAGATCCAGTCAGGCGAATGGCGATTCCCGGTTTTCCGCTTTGGTTTTGATAGAGCAAGGTGGAAGCGTTGTTTTGAACAGCCACAAAATCAGGACGACGGTCGTGATTGAAATCAGCCACCGCCAGGCCTCGACCTTCTCCTCGAAGACGGATGCCGCTCGTTTGGGCGTCCTGGTATTTGAATGAACCGTCACCCTGACCGAACAACAATGCCCCTTGACCTGCGTCCTGCCGGCTGTCGAGTGCTGATACATCGAAGAAGTTTTGACTTAAAATCAAGTCTTCGCAGCCGTCTCCGTTGAAATCGCCCACTCCGAGTCCAAACACGGGCGCATATTGCGCCTCTTTGGGTAGAGGCTTGATGATAAAGCTTTCGCCACGGTTCAGGAGAAGGGTTGATTCGAAAAACCCTGCCTGAACAGATTCGAGTTTGAAGGGGAAAGCACTCAAGACCTCCTCCAGCGATGCATCAGCAAATGCGCCAAAGGATGTGTAGGATTGCGAAAGCCAGGGCATCCAGGCTGAAAGGGTACCCCAATCGCGTATCGGCACCTGTTGCCCGGATGGTGGATCAAAGCATGATTCCAAGACCGTCATTCCTCCTGGTCCTGAAGGTCCTCCGAAATGGATTTGTAACGGCTGCCGCTCGCGGGCGGCGTGTTCGTGATTGCAGCCCCAGTTTCCCGCGACAATGTCCATGCGCCCATCCCCGTCCGCATCCATGGTCGTCAGACTGGTCCACCATCCGGTTAATGCATCCAATGTGTGGGCATGATTCAAAGGAGATGTGTCATGGGGCCATTGGACGGTGATGTTGCTGGTTTTGTAAACTCCCTGTTCGTTTTCGAAAACATGGATGGTTCCCCAGTCACACGCCACGATTAATTCAGGCAAATGGTCTCCCAATAGATCACTGAACACAGCGGCGCTGACTTGTTCCAATCCTTTTAAAAGTTCGCTGGTGGAACGATCCAAGATCCAATTGCCACCGTCATTGCGATAAAGAAAACTGTCAGGTGGGTCGGGAAAACGTCCGGGTTGCATCCTGCCTCCCACAAACAAATCCAGGTCTCCATCTCCATCAACATCCGCCATGCTCATCGGTCCAATACTTGTCTGATCATTGCCATTGATGGTTTTTGTTTTCCCGGTAACCATGGAAAAATGAGTGAAAGCCGGAATGCCGGGTTGTGTTGCTTCGGTTGAAGATTGTCCCATGATCAGAGCGATGTTGTCTTTATCATGTTTCCACGCGAGAACGGTGGTTTGATCTTGATCCAAGGGAGTTTCGAAGGCCTTGGCCCGCTGTCGTACAAACCGTTGCCCCTTGTCGTTTCTGTATACGCCCAGTTTCCCGCCCTTGCTGCCACCGATAAACAGATCTTCCCATCCATCCTGATTGAAATCAAACCAGGCGATCCCGGGCCCCAGTCGACTCATTTTTCGAGGCTGCAATGCCTGGCGTTGAAAGTCATCATGGGGCGCTTCGACATGTTGATGATTCAGTTGGCTGGAGACATCTTCAAACAAGGGGGCAGGTTCGGAGGACGGGTTGGTGTTGTGTGGTCTTTGATGGCTGCCCGATGCCTGTATGATGTTGTAAATGCGGTTGGCGGCGAGGTCTTCGATGCGCTGGGAAACTCCATTGGGCCAGAGCACCTCGATCGAGGCCCGGGCCGAAGAGGATTGCATCGCAAAAGTTCGGGTGGCTTGATCGCTCGATAAATAGCGTCCTCCTGCCATGATGGTTTGAGTTTGGATTGGGAGCCCGGGTGATTGAACGGTCATTTTGGCTCCAATCCCCTGGGTGTTAGGAGACGTGCCCTTGAGCTGTATGCGGATGCGCGCCTGCCCTGCGTTGTTGCGGTAGATCAGGGGAGCATGGTTCAGGCAGTTAACCACCGCGTCGAGATCCCCGTCATTGTCGAGATCGGCCAGCGCCATGCCATGGGATACTTGTGTGGCGTCAAATCCCCATTCACTTCCCAGTTCGGTGAAGGTCCCGTCTCCATTATTCCGAAATGCCACGTTGGGTGTGTAAAGGATAGGGAACTTTTTGCGTAAGGCGATTTGCTCCGGGTGGGAGAGATGCTGACTTTTGGTGGCTTCATCCAACTGTCGCGCGACATCCGCGTTTTGGGCGTCGCGCCAGTGTCCGGTGGTGATCAGTAAATCTTCGTAGCCGTCCAGATCCACATCCAGAAAGACCGGACACCACGACCATTCAGACGCTTCCACCCCGGCGTAACGGGCCAGTTCGGCGAAGGTGCCATCGTTTTGTTGCAACAGGAGTGTGTTTCGGGGGGATTGAGGCCGGCCGGAAAGGCTGTCACGAAACTGGCTGAACGCGGTTCCGTCCATGACCTGCACCATGCGGCGCTTGTGCGATCGGCTCAACATGTCTGCCACAAAGAGATCATCCAGCCCGTTGCGATCGATGTCTGCGAAATCGAGTCCCATGGAGAACAGGCTTGTCTGACGAAGCGTGGTGTTGTCGGCTTCCTTGAACCGTCCCTTACCCTGGTTGATCCAAAGCCGGTCGGGCGATTGGAAATCATTGCAGACATACAAATCCGGAGCGCCATCCCCATTTGTATCCCGAAACATGGCCGAGAGTCCCCAATCAAAGGGCGTTGATGCGGGGTTTCCATCGACGTCCAGAAAACTCCCCGTTTCCCATGAAACCGCCTCGAAACCTACCTTTCCAGTGTGTAAGTATAATTGATCCGGCTGACCATTCTCAAGCACACCATTTGTCCGGTCAAAAGTGAACCTTCCTTTTAGTTCGGGACTGTCTGAGGGTTGCCCGTTGAAGGAAATGAGTTTGTAGGCCCCGTTTTCCATGCGGATGTCGAATTGACCCGGCGGCATGTCGCGCATGGTTTCGTTGCGGTAATGAACAACATAAAGATCCAGCCACCCGTTGCCGTCGACGTCGGCCAAGGCCATGGAGGCTCCGGCTTGTGTGCCTTTCAGATGCCAGGTGTCGGTGTTTTCGGTAAAGGCTCCGGTTCCGTCGTTCAGAAAAAGTCGAACACCACGGCGATGTCCTGTGACCAATAAATCCAGATCCTGATCCCCATCCATGTCGGCCAGCATGGCTCCGGTGGAGGATTGGTCAATGCATGCAGCACCTCCGGCATTGGGCTGTTCCTTGAAATGCCAGTTTCCTTCTCCCAAAAACAGCTTGTTCGGACTGTCCAAACCGCAAAAATAAAGATCACACCAGCCGTCACCGTTGACATCGCCTGCTGCGACTCCGGAACCGTTCAGGAGGATTTGATTTTGGATGCCTCGCTCTGCATCAAGGTTGTTTGTGAAGTTGACACCTGCCGTTTCACCTTTGATCAGGCTGAAACCGACTTGTTTATCTGGCTGAGTTGGAA
>JAQCFT010000218.1 GCA_027619545.1 Verrucomicrobiota bacterium
GTGACCTTGTCGCGTCCCGGGCTGGCGGAGGTGATGGAAGATCTCGCTCCGGTGGAATGGAATGGATTACAGGAAGGAGCCTATCGTGTCTCGGTGCTGGCAATTGGGTATGCTCCCACCAATATTTTTCCTTTTCTGAACTCCGGTAAAACCAATGTCCTTCACATCAAGCTGGAGGAATCTTACACCAAGGTAACATTGAAGACCGATCCGCCAGGAGGACACTATCGGTTTCAGGACCGTCAGGGCAAGTGGGTGACAGGTGGCACTCCTGACACCGTTGAACTGCCAAAAGGGGCCTACTTGATCCATTTTTCACTGAATGGAGCGACCCATTCGGAATCGTTGGACGTCAAATCTTACGCCGGAAGGGGCGTGGACGTGATTGCCAGTTTCGGGAGGTGTGAGTTGAAAGTCTGGACCTATCCTGAAGAGGTGGAGGTGTGGGAGAACGACGAATTGTTGGGTGTAACACCCTTGGATTTGAGCAACGTGACCCAGGGTGTTCATGAATTGTCACTTCGCAAAGCGGGGTTTGAAACAGCGGTGGAAAACATCGAACTTACGCCGGATGAACCACAGATTCTCCGCGTCAAAATGGAACCCAAAGATTAAACCGGCCGGTTGAACAAAAGGTTAACGATTCTTATGTCCCACAAAGGCTCCGCACCATCATCCGAATCCGGGTCCCGGACCCCGAACCTAGCCGATACGAATGTGTTGAAACGGTGTTGTTTGTTCTGGGGGAATGCCCTGCGACGCTTCGTGTCCAAAAGTGGGTTTATCCACGCTTCAGCCCTGTCCTATACTTCATTGGTAGGCATGATTCCCGTGCTGGCGGTGGGATTGAGCGTTGCAACCAGTCTGATGGTCAAGGAGGGCGATGAAGGCCAGGAACAAGTTCAGGGATGGATCGAATCCATGATCCAAACCGTGGCACCGATGCTGGATTTGGAAGTGCGCGAAGGTGGTTCAACCGATGTCCCTCTTCCACCCGATACCAACGAATCTTCTGATAATCAGGATTCCTCGGAAGCATCTATCGATGTGACTGGGAACCTGGTGGAAAATTACCTCAAAGAAGCCCGTCCCTTTGAAGGGGGGAAGCTTTCTCTTCACGGAGGACAGCGAAAAGAAGTGGCGCGTCAAATTGCGGCCTACATGGAACGGATCCACAAGAAAACCATCGGGGTGACGAGTGTCTGTGTGTTCCTGGTCGTTGCGATCATGTTGTTACGTGCCATCGAGCGCACCTTCAATCAGGTTTGGGAGATTCCCAAAAACCGGAGTTGGGGCGCGGGCGTGGCGCAGTATTGGGCGGGATTGACGCTGGGGCCTTTTTTATTCGTACTTGGGACGACTATTTCCACCAGCAAAGTTCTGTTTCAGCTTACGGAATATTTTCAAAACTACGGCTCGTTCGGAACGTTGTTCTTGTTTTTTCTCTCCTGGGGGTTCACCGGTGCGGCATGTGCTTTGGTTTATCGGATCATGACCAACACGCGCATGACGTTCAAAGCGGCTGTGTGCGGGGGGCTTACCGCAGGGTTTTTCCTGCAATTGAACAATCAATTGCCGGTTGTTTACATATCAAACGTGGCGACGACCAATAAGATTTACGGCAGTCTTGGTGCGGTTCCGATTCTTTTGCTTGGGCTTTATGTGTCCTGGATCATTCTGATTTTCGGATCCCATGTGGCTTTCATGGTGCAGCATCCCAACCAAGTCAATGATGATGAGGATTCTTCTGCCGGAGATAGCGTGGAACACAGTTTGCTCACGGCTGTGCGTGTGATGCAACTGATCGCTTCAAGGTTTCAGTCCGGAGAGAAACCTTATACCCCCGAAGACCTTGCGGATTGTTTGCAGCTGGATCATGCGTCCGTGCATGATTCCGTCGGATTGCTGGCAGACCGCGGGCTGGTGTTCAGAGGGGAGGAATCCTGTGGCGGCCTCAGTTTGGGTAAACCAGCGGAGGCGATTACATTGAAGGATATTTTTCAGGTCGTTGACAAGGATCTGAACGGCCAGGCAAAACTCGGTGCAGGTGATGCCTGTTTCGAAATCTACCATAAGATCATCCGCGATCGTGACGAGTCAGCTGCCTCGGTGAAATTGAGTGACTTGGTTTAACAGGTGATCCTTTCATTGTAAGTTTCTGATTCTTCTCATAGGGTGCATTCCATGAAGAAGACCGATGCTTGTTTCACTGTCTCAAATTCGGAGCTGTACCTTGGGAAGGGCGAACGTTTTCGTGGTGAGTTTCAGATTCGAAAGAGGAAGTGGAAAAACCTCGATCATTCAAAGAGTAAACCCTGAACCTGCTTCATTCATATGACAAAATCATTAACTTTCCTCCTCTGCATGATCCTCATGGTCGTAACCGTCCAGCTTTCTGCACGCGAGATAGAAGTTCCCACTGACTTCCAAACCATCCAGGCCGCCATCGATGCCGCCCAGGCAAACGATGTCATCGTGGTGCTCCCGGGTGTTTATCTGGAGCGCGTTCAGTTAAAACCTGATCTTATCCTCCGCAGCAAAGGTGCGGATGAAGTGGGCGTTGTCGGATTGAAGCGCGCCGAGATAACCATTCTGGATGGTGGTGGTAGTGAAGGAGATGTTGCCGGAGTAACCATGGCCGAGGGGGCAACTTTGGACGGATTCACTGTTTCCGGAATGGGGTATTTTGACGAGGAGCTTTGGCAGCGGCATTGGAATGAAAAAGGGATGAATCAATCTCATGAAGACATTGGTCGTTTCAGTGTTCCTGCCATCTCCGTTTCAGGGTGGGGCTGCAAGGTCATCAACAACGTTGTTCACCACAACGGGCACACCGGCATTGCAATACAAGGTGTGGATCAAAAGGCATGTTCCCCGCTCATATCAGGCAATGTCTGTTATCGAAATATGGGAGGAGGTATTGGGTCGATGAATGGTTCCACTGCCATGATTACTGACAACATCTGTTTCGAAAATTTCCATGCCGGGATCGGGCATCACAATGCCAGTCCAGTGGTTACCAGTAATGATTGTTATAACAATGTCCGCGCCGGAATCGGTATCAGCAACGGTGCCAGCCCCGTGGTGCGGGGAAATCGTTGTCATGGTAATCGACGTGCCGGGATCGGTATCCGAACCGGAGTCAATACCCGTCCGGTGGTTGAGGATAATGATTGTTACGAGAACGGTATGGCAGGAATAGGTTGCACCGAGAAATCCGCTCCCGTGTTGCGCTCCAACCGTTGCTTCCGCAACAGCCTTGCCGGGATTGGCTGCAGCGATCATGCCTCGCCACTGGTGGTAGGGAATCACTGTTACGAAAACGGAGCGGCAGGCATCGGATCAGAATCCGCCTCTCCCACCATCCTCCGTAACCGGCTTGAAAACAACAAATCCGCCGGCATCGGGGTCAGTCAGCAATCCAAGGCCCTTGTGGCCGAAAATAAATGTCTCGAGAATCAACTCGTCGCCATCGGCGTTCGCGATCGCAGCGAAGTAGTGCTCAAGGAAAACGTGTTGACTCGAACAGGCGGGATGCCCCCAATCATTGCCATCCTTGACGGGAGTCAGGCCATTGTCATCGACAATCACATCACTGGTGGTGGCGTGGCGGGCGTGTTGCTTCAGGGGAACCTGATCGCTGCTCGCAACCGACTCGAAGGTCAGGATGGCGGGAGTGGCATTTCCATTGGAAAAGGCTCTCATGCCACGCTCAAGAACAATGACATCTCCGGGTATAAGCATTCCATTAAAGACCAGCGCGACAAGTAGATCGGATAGTTCCGGTCCGCCTGCTGGAGTCAGTTATGCGGATGGAGTAAGCAGCGTGCCCTTGGATTTTTCTCACCAAAGGATGCCCAATTACCATTCTAAATTCACCGCTCAAAAGCGGGTTATCGGATTGACAATGTGGGATATTTTTGGGCATGGATCGCTTCTGTAAAATGGATAAATCAGAATTGATGAAGGCATTGCTGGAATGCATGGAATCTCAGTTGCGACGGCACCATGCCGCCAATAAACAGGCTTCCGATGGGGCAACCAACGAAGAATCCCGGGCTGAAACCAAGTGGGATACTTGTGGGTTGGAGGCTTCGTACCTGGCGAGGGGGCATGCAATGCAGTTCAAACAACTGGCTGCCCAGATAGATGAACTGCGATCCATGAGCACTGTTTCCTTTCAAGACAAACCCATTGGAATCGGCGCGTTTGTGGAAGTGGATATCGACGGATTCCGGGATTTTTTCTTCCTCATGCACCACGGCGGCGGCATCGAATTGAAGCTGGAAATGGGTGTTGTCACTGTCATCACTCCCGAATCCCCGGTCGGCGCCGCTCTCAAAGGAAAAAAAGCAGGCGCAAGCTACCAATTGAAAAGCGGACTTTCAGGGAAGATCGTTTTTGTCTGTTGACACGCGATTTCCATTGGAAGCGGCATGTCCGCTTTTCCGGTTACATCCGGTTAATGTCGTTGTGACTTGGATTGTCGCGACTCGAAACAGCTTTGAATGGGGTGGGGAAACGCAGTGATGGGTTGCAGCCCATCTCCTCCAATCCCCAAGACTTTGAATCAAACATCCATGGGCCGTATTTCTAACATTTGCCAAAAGTAATTTCAGAAAGAACTTCTGACTCATTGCGTCTCTCGCCCAGGTGGCACAAGGATGAGAAGCCTCAGCGGCCCCCTATGCGCAAACACTTTGAATGATCCGGCAACCATCACAAGCAAAAGATATTGCATCCATGTTGGATTCAGGGCGGGTGCTGCACAACATGATCCAAAGTGGGGTTGCCGCGTAGAGGGTGATACTGGTTTTATACGGCATTTTGTTGTCAGGAACGACTGCAAGTGTATACCATGGATGCCGGTCAATATGCGGATTCGCTACCAGTTCATCCGGGTAATTTGGGGAGTGTTGTTTGTTGGTGTGATGGTGCATCACGCCGATGACGCGTCCAAAGGCAAAAGCACTCCACCTGACCGATCCCTCTACCTGCCGGGTAAACACATTTACAAGGTATCCTGCCAACCCTGCCATGGTGAGCGCGGCCGTGGGGACGGTGAATTGGTGACCATGGATTGGGAGGTGTTTCCGCGGGATTTTTCCACCGGAGATTTTAAATACCGATCCACTCCTTACGGCAAACTTCCCACCAATGCCGACATTAAACGCACCATACTTCAAGGTATCGCCGGGTCTGCCATGCCGACCTTTCACGACATGAGTGATAAGGACCTCGAAGCAGTTTCGGAATACATCAAATACTTTTCGCGCAAATGGCGTAAGGAAGAGTTTCATGCCGATGCGGTGCTGCTGCCGTCCAAACCTGAGTTCATGGAATCCGATACAGGGCATCGGGAGGCGGTTGAATCCGGCAAGGTCATGTTCGCCCGGAATTGTGCGCCCTGTCATGGGGAACAAGGCCTGGGTAATGGTCCGGCCGCCGCGACATTGATGGATTCCTACGGTCACCCTGTCCGACCTGCCAACCTCTTGACACCGCTTGGCTGCGGTGAAAGTGAAGAAGACCTTTTGCGAACCATCCTCACCGGGATGACCGGCACTCCGATGCCCGCTTTCGCCGAGGCTCTGAACGAGGAGGAAGTATGGAAGATTGTCTTGCTGATCTCTGAATGGCGTCGGTCCAAAGCCCTTTGAAGCGCTGTCGGGAACCTTGGGTTGGGGTTTTTGTGGTTGTAACAATCAGTGCATCAAAAAGTTAACTGTATTGTCAATATCCGGTTGACCTCCGCTTTTATTCTATTCAATATCGTCGACCCGGATGGATTGGCCGGGGCTGTTTCGCGACGGGGTGATTTCTATACAAAATGAACAGGGGGTGTTGCTGTGCCTGCTTGCCGTCCTTCCTTGAACCTCAAGATTGATAACTAAAAACTGAAATGACAAAACTCGACGAATTGTACGCCAAGTTGACCTTGCCGACCAAGGCCAAGCTGGCTCTCGTAGTGCTGGATGGTGTAGGAGATCTCGCCACCAAGGACAGTGGTTTCCTGACACCGCTCGAAGCGGCCAAAACACCCAATATGGATCAGTTGAGCCGCGAATCCATTCAAGGACGCATGACTCCCGTGGCGCCCGGTATCACCCCTGGCAGCGGACCAGGTCACTTGGCCTTGTTTGGCTACGATCCAATCGATACCCAGGTGGGACGTGGTGTGATTGAGGCTCTGGGATTGGGTCTGGAACTCAAGTCCGGCGATGTGGCGGCACGCGCCAACTTCTGTTCTCTGGATGCTGAGGGTTTGGTGACGGATCGTCGTGCCGGTCGTATCGAGACCGAAGAATGCGAACGCCTGTGTGCGATGTTGTCCGCGAAGATCAAAAAAGTTTCCGATGCCGAAGTCATCATTCAGCCTGGTAAAGGACATCGTTTCGTCGTCATTTTCCGCGGTAAAGGACTGGAAGGACCCCTGAGCGATACCGATCCTCAGCGTGAAGGATTGCCGATCGCCGATGCGGCTCCCGTCGATGCCTCTTCCAAGAAAGCCCAGAAGGCAGCTAAACTGATCAAGGCCTTTTACGAAAAAGCCCTACCGATCATCAAAAACGAACGCCCTGCCAATGGTTTCCTGATGCGCGGTATCGCTCATCAGCCCAACATTCCGACTTTCGAAGAACGGTATCAGCTCAAAGCCGCTTGCCTTGCGGTTTATCCTATGTACAAAGGGCTGGCTCAATTGGTGGGGATGGACAAGATTGAAGGTCCGCAATCCATCAGCGAGCAGTTCAATCGTTACCTTGAGGAATACGACAACTACGATTTCTTCTTCATTCATTACAAATACACCGACATGTACGGTGAAGACGGCAACTTTGAAGCCAAGAAAAAAGCCATTGAAGAACTGGACGAAGCCCTGCCGATCCTGTTGCAGAAGCGTCCGGATGTGTTGGCGATCACCGGTGATCACTCCACTCCTTGTCCCATGAAAGGACACTCATGGCATCCACAGCCGGTTCTGTTGACTTCTGATGTTTCCGGTTCCGACAAGCTCGATCGATTCACTGAGACCGGAGCCAACATCGGTTCGTTGGGACAGCTCGAAGCCAAATTCCTGATGCGCCACATGCAGGCCCATGCGCGTATGTTCGACAAGTTTGGTGCTTAATTTACACTGAAACCTTAACTCGGGCGGCGGTTGCTCTGGCCGCCGCCCGTTTATTTACAACCCATGAAAGCAGTCATTTTAGCCGCAGGCAAAGGCACCCGTATGGGGGAACTCACCCAGGAACTCCCCAAACCCATGCTACCTGTCGAAGGAAAACCCATTCTGGAACACATCATTGGCGGATTGAAATCTGCTGGGATCACCCGGATCTGCCTGATTACAGGCTGGAAAGCCGAGGTCATCGAATCCCATTTCGGGGATGGATCTGCTTTCGGGGTTGAGATCGTTTATCGACGTCAGGAAATTCAGGACGGCACAGGACGCGCTTCATTGCCCGCGCGTGAATATGTGGGGGAAGATGATTTTCTGCTGACCTATGGCGACATCCTGGTGCGCCCTCAGACCTATGCGGACATGGTGCGGCGGTATGGCGAAGGAAATTTTGCCGGGCTCCTCACGGTGACCGAAGGTGAAGACGTCAAAAAAGGCGGCATCAATTTCTTCGACGAAAACTTTTGTCTGACGCAACTCGTCGAGAAGCCCTCACAGGCCCAGCTGGATGCGTTGAAAGCGGACGGCACGTTGAAGGATGGGGATCCGGTATGGTACAATGCAGGCGTATATATATTCAATGCGGAAGCATTCGAATACATGGATCGACTCGAAAAATCCCCCCGAGGCGAATACGAACTGACCGACGCCATCTCGGCGCTGGTAAATGATCAAAAGACCATTGCCGGGCTCAAGATCGAAGGACGTTGGGTGGACGTGCGTGATCCCGAGGTGTTGGCCTCGCTGGAAAAAGAAGCATCCGGAGATTGATAAACCGAGGCAAAGGTGTAGGTTGGCCGAATTGAAAGGCGTTTCAAAACCATTCATGAACGAAGACGATCACAATAAACATGGAGAGCAAACAGGGCAACCCTGGTTCGGGAAGTTGTTTGCCGGTATGATGATCGCTTTCTTTATCATGGTCGCTTTGGGGCTCTACGGTATTTACCGTCATCAAAGCGGCATCCCCAATCCCGAACCCGTCCCATTCATGCACCCTTCAAAGCCAAGTCAGTAGCCGCTGCGGTAGCCGATGGCGCCAACAGATGGCTTTTGAATGGTGAATTCACCGTAGCCGCCTGCGCTAGCAGGTGGCCCGCCACCGCATCCTATTGCTGGAGCCCCCCCCAACAAGAACGACTTGGCGCAGGACCATGCCTTGAGGTAGAGTATCGGCATGAAAGACGAAACATCCGACCAGACGCCCAATCGCCGTGAATTCCTGTCACGCGTGGGGATGGGATTTGGTTCCTTGGGGTTGAGCAGCGCTTTGGGCGGCGCGGGCATGCTGAGCGTGGCTCCGAAACTGGCCGCCGATGTGTCCGTTCCACTCGCGCCTAAGAACCCGCCGATGCT
>JAQCFT010000219.1 GCA_027619545.1 Verrucomicrobiota bacterium
GAAGGCAGTTCCTTCTGGGTCGACCTGGATCTGCCCGCGGGATCACCGGCAACTTCAACCAGAAAATCCGCGTCCACCCGCTTGACCGGATTACCGGTCGTTTTAATTTCTCCGTCAGAGCTGAACCTCCCCTGCTCACAATCCTTGATTTCTCATTTCACCGAAGATCTGTTCACTTTCCAGTCCATTGAACAGGCCGAAAAAATGTCCTCGACCGAAAAGAGTCAGATAAAGGAAAACGGCTGGGTTATTCTGGATATCCCGGTGGATTGGGATGTTTCCCAAATCAAAGCATGGACCAAAGAGGCAAGTGAGATCGACGACTGGAAAGCATTCAACTTCATTGCATTTTTGCCAGGCAACATGGCCCCAAGGGTTCTGGAGCATACTGACATTAAATTTAAGCAGATCTTCACCAAACCCGTTTCAGGCGCGAGGCTATCCAGATTCCTGCGAACCTTCACTCAATCCAACATACAAAGCGAAAGCCCGGACGCGTCCCAGAAAAGCAAGCCTGAGCTCAGCAAGATCCTCATCGTCGACGATCATCCGATCAATCAGAAAGTCGTCCAAACCATGTTGATGATGCTTGGCTATAAAATTGAAATTGCCTCCAACGGACAGGAAGGATTGGAGGCTTTGCGTTCACAAGATTTTGACATCATTTTAATGGACATCCAAATGCCGGTCATGGACGGACTTGAAGCCACGAAAGCCATCCGAGCTCTGGATCCAAATGAGTATGGAACAAAACATCAAACCCCCATCATCGCCATCACCGCAAATGCCATGGTGGGAGACGATCAACAGTGCTATCAGGCAGGCATGAATGATTATCTCGCCAAACCGATTCAGAAGACTGACTTGGAAAGAGTCATCACCAAATGGATCCATAAAGCCCGTTGCCCCCCCCAGTGATCGACTATTGAAGTGTATCCAAAACCGACTCCACCCGATAGGTTTCCAATGATTCCCGAACCATGTCCCGCTCACCTATCTCTGGAAACATTCGGTAACTTGGTGCGATGATTGGGCTGACTGTTTCTGGTTCAAATTCAATGACAGCATGTATGGGGAACTTGGGACCTATGTAACGTCTTAGTTTTGCATACTGAATTTGAAATCCTTCGTGGCCATCCCTCAACACACAAGCTTTCCCGTGGATCTTGAATCCCTTTTGAACGAACACATCGAGAAAGCTCAGGCAGGCAAACCCATTTGATTCCAAGTTTCCCACAGATTGTGGCGATGCAATATGGGCAATCAATATCTTCCCGTGCCCGTCATGCATGAATGCCTCTTTCGGACTGACATTGGGCATACCATCCTTGGAAACCGTCGCCAACCAGCAAAGCACACTGGTTTCCATGCGCTCGAGCACCTCTTCCGACAAAACTTTGGAAGTCATAAAGATTCACAAAGGTTAAGCCCCCACTTCGGTCAAACTTTCCTCAAGAATGTCCAGCGCCTGATCCATTTCGGCATCACTGATGGTCAAAGGCGGTGTCAGGGTCAGAATATTGCCCATGGTAATTTTGAAATTCAAACCGCGTTCAAGGCAGGCATACATGACCGCTTCGGCTTCCTGAATGGCACGTTCTCCGTTGGCCTTGTCGCGCAAAAGTTCCATCCCCATGAGCAAGCCACGCCCGCGCACATCGCCGATCATCGGATGAGTCGAAGCCATGGATTTCATACGCTCCATCGCCCGACTCCCCTGACGGATGGCATTTTCCAACAAACCCTCGGATTCGATCACCTCGATGGCCGCCAGGGCCGCCGCACACGCAACCGGATTCTTCTCGTGCGTATAGTGACCCAAGGCCTTTTCAGGCATGGCCTGGTTCAATCCTTCACGGGCAATCAAGGCGGCCAAAGGGAAAATGCCCCCTCCCAGCCCTTTCCCGATCACCACCATATCCGGCACAATCCCGTAATGCTCGAAGGTAAACATTCTGCCGGTTCGCCCCAGACAATGAGGAACTTCATCCAGAATCAACAAAGCCCCATGCTTGTCACAGGCACGGCGAATGTTCGTCCAATAATCAGCAGGCGGTATAAACGGAGTTGACCGAACCGTCTCGGCTACCACGGCGGCCACATCCCCTTCCTTTTCCAAAACGTATTCGACATAGTCCGCACACGATAAATTACAAGCGGCTCCGCATCTGAATGGGCAATGCTTATGGTCGGGTGGCGGCACATGTTCGCAACCTGGAAGCAAGGGACCGATACCACTGCGAAAAATGGATTCACCTCCTATGGAAATGGCGTCAAGGGAAGCCCCATGAAACGAGTCCCACATGGAAATTGTTTTATGGCGTCCGGTGGCGGCCCGCGCAAGTTTCAATGCCATGCCGATGGCAGAAGTTCCGCCTGGCGCGAACAATACACGGTTCAAATCGCCCGGTGCAAGGGAGACCAGTTTCTGCGCCAGTTGAATGGAAACTTCATTGGTGTAACGACGCGTGCAGAAGGACATCTTCTGCATCTGCCGGGTCACCGCCTCCACCACCCTGGGATGACCAAAGCCAACCTGGTGAACATTGTTCCCATGAAAATCCAGAATCTTTCTTCCCTGGGCGTCCTTCAGATAAACTCCCTCACAGCCTGTGAGAACATTCAAACAAGGTGAAGAGAGAGACTGATGCAGAAACACGTCGGAATCGGCATCCAGTATCACCCGGGTTGCATCATCTATGTGCTTGTTCGACCAGGTCTGTCGGGCAGGCGAAAGATTGATATCACCTTCGGACCGCAAGTGGTCCAAATCTTTGATTTCCTCGGGAGTGTTCATGTGGCAATCAGTTTTTAGAAGACTCGATTTCAAGCAGAATGGATCTAAGGCGTTTCAAACGGTCTGTATTGATAAAATCCACTCCCATCCCATGAGCTTTTCTCCAGAACGCACCGGTCTCTGGCGTGCTCCAAAACCGTATCTTCCTCCCTTGTTCATGCGCCTTGCCTATGATGTGCTTCAGCTTCACCTCTTCCCCTTCAGTCATGGTCCCGCGACCGTTCCATACGAAATGATCCATCCAGTTTTCACTGATCCATGGGATTAAATCAGGGGCGGCCTTATTGTCGTCCATGTCTTTAAACCGACCATCTATAAACGCCAGACGATGGGTCTCGGATGCCAACAATTCAGTGGGACGATTTCCGGAAATCACAATCGTCACCGCTTTCTTCTGAACACCGTCGGAACCGAATTCAGTCAGCATTTCCTGATAATCCTTCAAAACGTTCCGGAGCGCGCGGTAGGTTTCCTCAGCTTCGGATTTGAAATCAATCATCAGATGAAATTCCGGACCATCCGGATAGATTCTTCCACCATAATTGCGTGCACGTTGCAAAAGCGGATCGAGATATAAATTGGTGAGGCGTCGGGTTGATTTGAGATCTTCCCGGTCATGCGCCACCCACAGATCTCCGTCGACCAGGTAAACATCGGCTTCCACGCTGCAGAACCCTGCATCCAACGCATCGAGCAGAGGGCGTTGATGCGCATAATCATTGTGAGCATGGGCACGATCCAGCGGTGTGACCTGGGCTTGCAGCAGAGCGAGCTGACAATCAACCAGCAGCGACAGACACAACATACCCAAAATCCAACGACTCAATGATTGACGCTCCATTTTTATTTTCCTGATCATGTCACCCTTACAACTGAATACCCATATCATCCAGAGCACCTCGAATGGCTCCCAACAAGGCACGCACATCGGATTCAAAAATGCGCCCGATGGAACCAATGCGAAACAGATCCACCTGACTGATCTTGCCTGGATAAATAATCATTCCCCGGTCACTCAGGTTTCTGTAAAACGCGTCGAATGTGAATGCCGGATCATTTGGAAAATGGAAGCTTGTGATGAGGTAGCTTTGTACACCGGCATCAAGATACGAAGTAAACCCCAGCTTTCGCATCCCTTCAATCAACACTTCATGATTGCGCTGATACCGCTTTGCCCGCCCCTCGATACCACCCTCCATATCAAGTTCCTTAAGTGCTTGTTCAAAAGCCAGCAGGGAGTGGGTTGGCGGTGAGTAGCGGAACTGACCATTCTTCTCGAAACCTCTCAGTTGGGCCGCCAGATCCATGCTCAGACATCGCGTAGCGGATTCATTGGCCAGGAGAGGTTCCCGTTTTGCGATCACCAGCGAAAACCCCGGAACACCCTCGATACACTTATTGGCGGAAGAGATCAGGAAATCGATGCCGCACGCTTCAAAATCAATCGGCATCGCACCAAAGCTGCTCATCGCGTCCACGATGTACGATCGACCAGCCCGTCGGACCACTTGACCGATGGCTTCGATGGGATTGACGATTCCCGTCGTGGTCTCGCAGTGCACAACCGCTACATGTGAAATTCCGGCATCCGCTTCAAGGCGAGCAGCAATTTCGGCAGGATCCGGCGGAGTATCCTCGCCCGTTCGATAGGCATCAAAATCAATGCGCAGACACTTGAGCATCGCCATCATGCGCTCGCCATAAGCGCCATTACTGACCACCAACACCTTCCCCCCATCCGGCACAGCGGTGGAAAAAACGGATTCCACTCCAAACGTGCCGCTTCCCTGGAGTAAAACGCACTCGTAACCCTGCTCACGGGTGACGCTCGCAAGTTGCAGCAGTTTTTCACGGATAGCCTTGACCTTGGCATTGAATTCAAAATGCCAGGAACCGGCGTCCCGGAGCATGGCCTGCTTGACGGTCAGACTTGTTGTCAGTGGTCCGGGAGTGAACAATACTTTGTCCCTTGAGCTTGGGATATCTATAATCATCTGCTTTGTTTAATCCAATTGATGCCTTCATGGCGTCCGCCCACGGCCACTTGAAAAGACACATACGGCGCGCGCGGATTAGTGCGTAACATAGTTCGAAAGATTAGGCAATGGCAGAGAAAAACCAAAGAATGCTCAACCTTGACAAACCAAAATCAAACGCATCATTCTGTTCGGGTGCACAATCTTCCATACAAAATGAGAACCATGTTGTTCGGGATCACCCTACTGTCTTTGAGCTTTTCCGACAGGATGCATTCGCAGGACTACCTACAGGTTCACATACAGTTTTATGATGTTCGCCCGATTGGAGAATCCCTTCAGGCAGTACTGATGCCTGGATTCGGAGACATTTTGGAAAAGGCGGACAAGATTCCGGCATTGACCCTCAGGGGGCCTAAAGGCAGACGGTACACCATAGAAACCTCGTCCACGATCGGCCCGGAGGCACGTTGGAAACCCCTCACGACCGTGACATTGGGAACCACCCCCAGCCTGGCGCTGGACATTGAAGGAAAAGGAGCCAAGGCACGTTTTTTCAGAACCCGTCTGATTCCCGAAAAGCCCCCCATTGGCAATCCCAATCCGGAGCGCCTTGTCTGGATTCCGGCCGGAACGTTCATCATGGGCAGTCCTCCCGATGAACAAAACCGGGACACGGACGAACAACCCCTCACCCAGGTCACATTCACAAAAGGCTTCTGGATGGACAAATTCGAGGTCACCCAGAAGGATTATGTGGAGATCATGGGTTCCAACCCTTCACGTTTCAAACCAGGAGAAAACAGGCCTGTTGACAACGTCACCTGGAGCTGGGCCATGGAATACTGCGAAAAACTTACGCAGCGAGAACAAGCGGCCGGTCGCCTGCCAGAGGGTTTCGTATACCGCCTGCCGACCGAAGCCGAATGGGAATACGCATGCCGAGCGGGAACCACCACACGTTATTCACACGGAAATGATCCGGAATTCAAATTGTTTAACGACTACGCCTGGCACTTGAACAACAGCAACAATCAAACGCACGATGTCGGCACCAAGTTGCCGAATCCCTGGGGTATTTACGGATTACACGGAGGCGTTTATGAATGGTGCCTGGGATGGCACGTCTTTTATCCCGGGGGGAGTGTCACCGACTACATCAGCCCGCCCGGACAGGACCATGTTCTGAGGGGCGGCGCATGGAGTGACTTGCCGATGAATGGTCGAGCCGCCGAGCGCCATTGGTTCGGGCTGAATCTCTCCTATGGGAACATCGGTTTCAGAGTGATCCTTGCAGATCCGTATGCATTGGTTAGCCATTGACCGCAAAGAACGGCTAGCGACGTTGCCGCTCCAGATCACTCCACGATTTCCCGTCAGGAAGCACGCCCAATGCCTCCTGAATGAAGGGACGCATATCTTTCATCAATACCGCATTCGGCTGGCAACGCAGCACCATGCCGTCCATATACATCAAACTTCGAATCACACTGAAAATACCTCGTTCAAAGTGCATGCCATGGTGCACCCCCAGCTTGATGGTGCTCATCATCTGACGTGTCAGACTGATTTCGGAGACTGTCCGATCGGTAAAGTCGGCATACAGATCCAATAACCGCCTTTCAAATTCCGCATAATCATTATGCTTGATCTGAACGTCCGACATCTGATGCAAGGCTCGGGCGCAGGCAGGATAGTCATATTGGGACAAGGCTTTGAAAAAATAGAAAAGCCCCAGACGCAACCGCTCACTGACTTTCCCTACAAAGCCCGTGTCCACCATCGTCCACTGATTGTTTCGCAGGATGACATTTCCAGGATGCAGATCACCATGAAAAGTCCCCACACAAAAGAGAAAAAAACCATGCAACCGAAACAAATCCAACAGTTGATCATATTCCAAACGATTTGACTCCAGCAGTTCATCAACCGTTTCTCCTTCTACATATTCAGACACCATGACCGATGCGTTGGATAGTTCCGAATAAACCCTGGGAAACCGCAGGGAAGTCAGGTCGAAGCGTTTTCCTTGGGCCCGCTGGATCTCCTTTAAGACCTGTTGACCCTGCAGTTCATGTCGCAAATCCAGTTCACTCATGGTGAATGTTTCCAGGTCATCCAAAATCCCCACCGGATCTCCAGCCCGCTTGAGGGCTGGATAGAGACGAGTCACCACCTTCAGCAACCGACGAAGTTTTTGAACCTCACGCGCAAAGTTGACCGTGACATTGCGCTTGACCAACTTAATGACGACAGGCGATCCATCGAGGAGAGCCGCACGATGCACCTGCCCAATGGAAGCAGATGCCAAAGGGATGCTTTCAATACTGTCAAAGGCATCTCTGGAATCAGGCGCAAGCGCATCCAGAACAAGCCGCTCAAACCGACCGGAATCGAGGATTTTGTTCCGACGATAAAGCCGGCACAGGTGCATGCATCTTTCACGATCCAGAAAATCAATCCGAAGGGCGTGCATCTGACCGATCTTGATCGCAAGAAGCCCCTGTTTTTCAATCCAATCAAGATCAGGCAATCGCCCGCGCGCTCCGTACAGCTCCCAAATGAGTCGACTGAACTGAATCGCATTCATCAGACTTGTGTGTTCTTGGAAACGTAAGGCACCTGATACCGTTTGCAGATCAGATTTGCGGCGATCCTTCCCGACTCATAAATGGTGGGCAATCCACTTCCGGGATGCGTGCCTCCTCCCACCAGAAAACAATGATCCAGTTCTTCGAATTGATTGTGAGGCCGGAAGTAAAGCATCTGAGAAAGCTTATGTGAAAGATTGAAGGTGGCTCCGTATTGAATCCCCTTTTGCTCCCAATCGTCGGGTCCGAGAACCATCTCCTCCTTGATGTGATCACTCAAGCCAGTCAGTCCTCCGCGCGTTTCCATGGCATGAATCAACCGGTTCCTGAAAGGTGCTTTCTCGACCGACCAGTCAATGTCCGCCGTCAAGTTGGGAACAGGGACCAAAACATACAATGCCGAGTGACCATCGGGAGCAAGTGAGGGATCGGTCACACTTGCATTTCGAATGTAAAAGGAGTTTTCCACCGATAGTTGCTTTCGCTGAAAAATGTCTTCAATGTTTTGTTTGTAATCCCTGGCAAAAAAGATGGTGTGATGTGGCAGGTCGTACATTTTGTCCACACCAAGGTAGAGCATGAAAGTCGAACAGGAATAGTCCATGCTGTCTACCTTTTCGGGCCGATATTTCTTAAGCACCCCTGGAGGAACCAGATGCTTCATCGCATAACCAAAGTCGGCATTGAGGACCACTTCGTCCGCTGTCAGGCGTTCACCATTCTCCAACTCCACCCCCTTCACTGCCCTGCCCCGCACCATGAGCTGTTTGACAGGTGTGTTCAAACGAATGTCCACTCCATGTTCTTCGCATACTTTCGCCATGGCTTCGGATATTTCGCTCAACCCACCCTGTGTGTGATAAATACCGTAAGCATGCTCCATGAAGGCCAACATGGCAAAAGCGCCGGGACATTCCCAAGCCGACATGCCCAGATATTTGGACTGAAAGGTAAAAGCCAGTTTCAGCAATTCATCCTTGAAATATCCGCTCAACACGTCCATCACCGAAGACCCCAACTGGAGATGGGGCAATGCTCTCAAGGCGTCCTTGCAAAAATAACTTTTGATGGAGGAATAATCCTTTTGAAGACAGGGCGCCATGCGTCGAAACCTTTCCTGCTCGGTTTCCAAAAACCTCCAATA
>JAQCFT010000220.1 GCA_027619545.1 Verrucomicrobiota bacterium
GCCCTCTGGTAGGGCTGAGCTGCTGCTCGGCCGCCAACGGATTCGAATCACACCACAAGCATCCCAAATCTTTTTCGCGTTCGCGGACTTGCGGCAGCAGGTCCCTACCGAGGGTGTGCTCGACAACGTGGCTATGCAAAATCTCCCTTTCAGCCTTTGGTGGGATCCGGTAAGGTCTGCCGCATGTCCAATTCATTTCGCCGCATTCTGACTTTGGTTTTGTTGGTATCTGTGATGTCGCCGTTCTGTTCAACAGTTGTCGGTGGGCAACCGCATATCGTGTTCATCCTGGTGGATGATATGGGTTATGGTGATCTGAAGTGCTACAATCGTGATTCCAAAATCCCAACACCACACATGAACCGTCTGGCGGATGAAGGGATGCGTTTTACCGATGCACATGCTTCGGGGCCGTTGTGCCATGTATCACGGTATGGTTTGATGACGGGACAATATCCCTTCCGTGCGAGCCCCGATGCGTGGCGTCAGCGTGCGACGATTGATGTCGAGCGGGTAACGTTGCCTTCCTTTCTGAAATCCCAGGGATATCGCACTGCCATGGTGGGTAAATGGCATCTTGGCTTTGATGAAAACGGTTATGATAAACCACTGCCCGGCGGTCCGGTGGATCGAGGATTCGATTCGTATTTTGGGATTCGAGCTTCCACGGATATTCCTCCCTATTTTTACATTCGCGATCATCGGGCAGTGGTGCCTCCGACCAGCCGCATCGAGGCCAACAACAGTGAGGGATGGTCACCGATTCAGGGTGCTTTTTGGAGAGAGGGTGGCATTGCTCCGGGATTGGAGCTCAAGGATGTGTTGCCGAAGTTCACCGATGAAGCCGTTCGCACGATTGAGTCGCACGCTTCGGTTCAGCATGAGAAACCCCTGTTCCTGTATTTGGCTTATCCTGCCCCTCACACTCCCTGGTTGCCTTCGGAGGAGTTTCAGGGGAAGAGTGAGGTCGGAATGTACGGGGATTTTACCATGATGGTGGATGCCATGGTGGGACGTGTGTTGAAGGCTTTGGATGATACGGGCATGGCTGGAGAGACCATGGTCGTTCTCAGTTCGGATAACGGTCCGGTCTGGTATGGGGAAGACACCCGGAGATTCGGTCACGATTCCTGTGGAGGCTTGCGTGGCATGAAAGCGGATGCGTGGGAGGCGGGGCATCGCATGCCGTTTGTCGTGCGATGGCCGGGCAAGGTGCGGCCCGGTTCTCAAAGTCAACAAACGATCAGTTTCGTGGATATGTTGCCTACGGCAGCGGAGCTTGTCGGTAAAGAGTTGCCGAATGGAGCCGGTCCAGATGGGGTCAGTTTTTTCAAGGTCTTGACCGGGCAACAGCCCGAGAGTGTTGCGATCAGGGATTCGTTGGTGGTTCCTTCGGGCAACGGAACTTTGACCCTTCGCAAAGGCCCCTGGAAATTGATCAAAGGGCTCGGATCGGGTGGTTTCACGAAGCCCGCCAGAGTGCAGTCCAAGCCCGGTGAACCTGCCGGACAGTTATATCATCTGGACCAGGATTTGTCTGAGAGCAACAATCTTTATCTGCAGCATCCGGACGTTGTCAAAGAAATGGAAGCCATGCTCGAGCAGATCGTTTCCGGTCCGGGTAACATCTAATTGGCGAATGTTTTGTCCCTCATGATCTTCACTCCGACATGGCTTGTGTTGGGGAGAATGAATTTTTTGATTTCAATTTCAACGCCTGCGATCTCATAACGATCCAGAATCCAATCCGCGATGTTTGAGGCCAGGGTTTCGATGAGTTTCCATTTCCGTAATTGTCCCCACTGAATCAGTGATCGGGTCAGTTCATCGTAATCGACGGTATGTCGGACATCGTCCGTGCGTGCTGCTTCTTTGAAATCCGTGAACAGTTTGATGGTGACCAGAAGTTTCTGGGGTTGTGCCCTCTCTTCATCCGGAACACCGATGTGGAAGGAAGCCTCCAGGTCTTTGATTTCGATGATGTCGTTCATGATTTTCGGGTGGGGTGTCTTCGGAGGACTTCTTCGATGAGTATGCGTGTGGGTTGGTTCAGGTCCATGTTCAAAGCCTCGGCAGGCTTGATCCAACGAAAGGATTGTGCCTCGTCATTGAGCGTGACTTCCGGTGGTTCGTTCAGGCATCGGCAAGTGTAGTTCATCAGCAGGAAGTGGGCGTCTTTGTAGAACTCCTTCGGTGAGATGGCGTCCTGGACCATGATGAATTCGATGGAACCGACGGTTAAGGCGGTTTCTTCCATGATCTCGCGATGGAGTGCGTCTTCGGAAGATTCTCCGGTATGAATTTTTCCCCCGGGAATACCCCATTTGTCCGACCATTTTTGAGTGCGGATCATCAGGACTTCGCCCGCTTGATTATAAATCAAGGCGCCCACTGTGGGGATTGGGTAGGGGGAATCCGACAGGGAATTTGCGGATCTCGCAGATTCAAGCGGATTCATTCGGGTTTTTTCCATCAAGGATTTGAGTTCCCCTAGGTGTTCGACGATCAATTCGGGACGGCTGGCCTGGAGCGCCTTCAGTCCTTTGAAACCGGTCAAGACCGCACAGGCAGCGACACCGCCGTGGTGAGCGGTTTCGATGTCGTGTTCCATGTCACCGATGTAGAGTGTTTCCTCGGGTTTCAGCTCGTGTTCTTTGATGATTTCATGGATCTTTTTGCGTTTGTCCCATACGCCGGTGTAGGATTGTTCAAAGTAATCTCCAAACCCTGACAGTTCGGTATGCACCTCGAAGTGTTGAGGGTGAATGGCGCTCAAGACAAAAGAGCGGATATCCCGTTCGCGGCAAAATGAAAGGAATGACTTCGAATGCGTCATGGGGCGGACGGTGTGCTGTTCCGCAGAGAATGCTTCGTGAAACCATCGTTCGAGCTGTTCGATGGGGACATGGGGAACGTAGCGGTCATAAAACCCCGTGAATGGCAGTTCGAATTCGTCTCTGAACGCTTCCAGTGACAGGGCCGGAACGTTCGCTTTTTCGAATACCTTGCACGTGGCGCGCCACACTGCCGGAAGATCATCCATTAGGGTGCCACACCAATCGAATATGATATTTTTGATCACCGCCGTGGAGTCTAAGGCAGGATTTGTTAAAATCAAATGATGAAGCATCGGGAGGATATTTGGTTTCCTTGGCGGAAAAAAAGCTTCAACATGGGGAGGAAGTTATCATGAATGGCAAATTTGGATTGGAACTGGCGATTATCTGCCTGTTGATTTTGGCGAACGGCTTGTTCGCCATGGCTGAAATGGCCATTGTGTCCGCACGCAAATCGAGATTGCGTCGATGGGCTCGCGACGGTGTCAAGGGGGCTCAAACCGCCCTAGATCTGGCGGCGTCTCCCAATCGCTTTCTTTCCACCGTGCAGTTTGGGATCACCCTGATCGGTATTCTGGCAGGAGCTTTTGGTGGTGCAACGATTGCCACGACTGTCTCCGGATGGGTCGAGCAAAGCCCTCAGCTGGCTCCTTATGCAGACAAGATTGGATTCGGTATCGTGGTGGTGTTCATCACACTGGCCTCACTGATTTTTGGGGAAATTCTGCCCAAGCGCATGGCCCTGGCCCAGGGAGAAAAGATTGCCTCGACCCTGGCCCCCATGATGCACGGGTTATCCATCATAGCTTCGCCGTTCGTGAGCTTTGTGGGGTGGGTGATCGAGATCACGTTGAAACTTTTGGGTGTCGAGACACATCAAGACAGCTCGGTCAGTGAGGAGGATATTCGTGTGATGGTGGAGCAGGGATCCCATGCCGGGACCTTTCACAAAGCGGAAATCGAACTGGTGGCCAGTGTCATGCGACTGGACGAAACACGGATCGTCGATATCATGCTGCCTTGTGCCCAGATGGTTTGTCTGGAAACAACGGATCGTGGGCAGGTTCTCAACGAAAAGATTGCCAAGGCAGGCCGCTCCTATTTTCCACTCAAGGATGCTTCCAACGGACAAATACTTGGTCTGATTTCCCTGCGTAACTTATGGGCTCGGTATAGCGGAACAGCACCGGAAGAGATTGATCTTAAGGCTGTGGTCAGTACTCCGTTGATCGTGCCCGAGTCCACGCATGTGGTGAAACTTCTTGAAGCGTTCAAGCGATCGGTCTGGCATGCGGCTTTGGTGGCGGATGAGTATGGAGAAATCACCGGGATGGTGTCGATTTTGGATGTGATGGAAGCGATTGCCGGGGATTTCTCGCACCTCCAGGAAGAGACATTCACGCGACCCAAACAACTCAAGGACGGGGCTTGGCTGGCAGACGGACTGACGGATGTGGAAGATGTCGTCCGGTGCATTTCTCCGGACCGTCCCTTGCATGTTCCTCAGGGTAAATATCATACCATTGGAGGCATGGTGGTGACTGTTTTGGGAAGGATTCCGGAGGAGGGAGATCGCATTCCCTGGGAAGACTACTGGATTGAAGTGGTCGACATGGATCGAAATCGGATCGATAAACTCAGAATTACCAGAGGCTCGAATGGGTCCGGTGAGGGACATGTGTCCTGAGGGGAAAGAAACAACCTCACCCAGACTTTGACCTGAGTAAACTATGCCGAAATCAATCAACATCCACTGTGAATCACAGTTGAAGGAGATCCGTTCCCAAGGATTGTATCGACAACAACGCACGGTGGAGACGGCGCAGTCGGCCTTGATCCGAATGGACGGATCGGTCGTTCACAATTTTTCGTCGAACGATTATCTGGGGCTGGCCAACGATCCCCTGATGAAGGATTGCCTTCGAAAAGCTGTCGAATCCTACGGTGTGGGATCGGGAGCTTCGCCTCTGATTTCTGGTGCTCTGCAGCCCTTGCATGATCTGCAACGGGACATCGCCGTGTTGAAGGGCACCGAGTCGGCGCTGGTTTTTAGCACCGGATATGCAACCGCCACCGGAACCCTTTCCGCACTTTTTGGACGAAACGATATTCTGATACTCGACAAACTCAGTCATGCGTGTCTGGTGGACGGAGCCAAGATGAGCCAGGCCAAATTGCGCATTTGCCGTCACAACGATGTGAAAGATTTGGAAAAACTACTGCAATGGGCATCCGGAGAAATGAGCCGTCGAGCTGAAAATGAACGTGGTCACATCTGTGTTGTTTTGGAAAGTGTTTATTCCATGGATGGAGATTTGGCCCCGCTTGAGGCCTGTGTCCGTTTGAAGGAACAATACGGGGCCTGGTTGATGGTGGACGAAGCTCATGCCACTGGAGTGTTGGGGCAACGCGGTGAAGGATTGGTCGGTTCGTTAGGATTGAGTGAGCGTGTTGAAATTCAGATGGGGACTTTAGGTAAAGCCCTTGGTTGCTCGGGTGGATTTATCGCCGGTTCAAAACCGTTGATCGATTTGTTGATCAACAAAGCCAGATCCCTCATTTTCTCAACGGCCCCCTCTCCGTCAATATTGGCGACGGCAAGAAACGGGATTGAGATAGGTCGTTCCGCAGAAGGGGAAACTCGACGGAAATGCCTGTTCGGTCTTGTGGATGCATTTTGGGATGAAGTTCCGCCGGCATGGCGTGATCACATTGGGCAAGGGAGCAAGCCCGTTACGCCCATTATCCCCTGGCATGTGGGAGATGCTGTTGTTGCCGTGCGTTTATCCGACGAGTTGAAAGGTGAGGGGTATTTTGTGCCCGCCATACGCTTCCCCACCGTCTCACGGAACAGCGCTCGGCTTCGAATCACTTTAACCGCGTCTCATACGGTGGAGTCCGTTCGTCATCTGGCTCGCGTGGTGGTCAAATGCCATGGCAAATTGAAACAATGAACTAATCAAATCATGCATCCAATAGCCAAGAAAGATCATCAACATATATGGCATCCATTCACTCAGATGCAGGACTGGTGCAAAGAAGAGCCCATCGTGATCATGAGTGGGAAGGGCGCCGAGCTCGAAGATCAGCATGGTCGGCGTTATCTGGATGCCAATGCGTCCATTTGGACGAATCTGCATGGTCACGGTCATCCGCGGATCAATCGGGCGATTCGCCAGCAACTCGGAAAGATTGCGCATTCTTCTGCTCTGGGGTTGGCCAATGAGCCGGCCTCCTTGCTGGCGGAACAACTCGTTCGCAACGCGAATCCGGCGAAGTTGTTCCGAAAGACATCGTCTTCATGGAAGCAGTCAAAGTTGAACAAAGTGTTCTACTCCGATGACGGGGCCACCGCGATGGAGGCTGCATTCAAACTTGCCTACGAACACGCGCGACGCAGCGGGCGCAGCAGGAAACCGAAGTTTCTTTCCATCGATCATGCGTATCATGGTGATACGATCGGAGCGGTGAGTGTGGGGCAGGTCGATTTGTTTCATCGTTCTTTTGCCGGTCTTTTGTTTCCAACCGACAAGGTGATGTCCCCCTATTGCTATCGATGTCCCTTCAACCGCGCCAAGCCCGACAGAGTGGAAGCCAGGCAACAGCGAAAGTGTCAGTGGGAATGTATTGGCAAAATCGAAAAGCGTTTCGAGGCGATTCAGAAGAAGAACCGGGCCTATGCCGGTTTTGTGTTTGAGCCCGTCATTCAAGGCGTGGCGGGCATGATCGTGCAACCCAAGGGATGGCTGGAGCGAGCGGCGACCATTGCGCGGCAGGCCCGGACACCTTTGATTGCGGATGAAGTCATGACCGGATTCGGACGGACGGGATCCCTGTTCGCCTCGCATCAGGAAAACGTTCAACCCGATTTTCTTTGCCTGGCCAAAGGGATGACCGGAGGGTATCTGCCTATGGCTGCCACGCTGACGACTCAGGTGGTTTATGATAGCTTTTTAGGCCCCTACGACTCTTATAAGAGTTTTTTTCATGGCCACAGTTACACCGGAAATCAATTGGGTGCTGCGGCTTCGGTGGCCAGTCTTGCATTATTGAAAGCGCCCGGCGCCGCCGTATTGCGAAAGGGATTGGCGTGCGATTTCAAGGAAGCATTGGATGGTCTGTGGGAATCACCGTTTGTGGGGGACGTGCGTCATACGGGGTTGGTGGCGGGTGTCGAGCTGGTGCGCGACTGGAAGACCCGATTGCCTTGGGACTTGAAAAAACAGGTGGGAATCCGGGTCTGTCGCGAAATGGCGGATCGCGGTGTGTTGACCCGTCCGATTGGAAATCTCATTGTGCTGATGCCGCCGTATTGTTGTTCGACCCGGCAGGTTCGAAAAATGGTGGATGTCCTGAAGCAGTCCATCGATGCTGTTCTGGGCAAGAAACGGATTTGACAAAGAAAAAAGGCACAGGCGTTTGCCTGTGCCTTTTGGAAGGTCTTATGGTTGCCCGGATTTCAAGAATCTATTCCTTTTCGGATTCAGCGGATTCCTCGTCATCTTCTGATGATTTGCCCAGCCCCGCTTTTTGCATGGGGTTTTTATCTTCCTTGTCCTCGGATAACTTGAAGTGAGATTTTCCGATTTCTGGAGGGTAAACGTTGTTTGATGTGTCACTGTCGGCTGTTTGAAGATGTGGATCGAGTCGCAGTGCACGAACGGGCTCGCGGGTGATCAGCAATTTGGTGACCTTGTCACTGTACTGGCGCCATATTTCGGCCGGGTAGGTGTGTGTTTCCTTGCTCCCGTTGAAATATTCGATTTCGAGAATGATAGGCATGACCAAGCCCCCGACATTTTCAAAATCAACCGTGTAGAAATGCCGTTCCAGTTTCAGAAGATCACGGTCTTCGGACGCAAGCTCGGCCAGTTTTTCTTCGCTCTCTTTCTTTTCATCTTCCAACACATCGAGGGGATCGTAGTCGTTGTAGAAGTCAATCAGTTCAGGAAAGCGATCCACGAGGCGTTTCAGGTTCCTGTTTCGGATTTCTGAAATGGTCGTGGGTTCTTCATCTCGTTCCTGTTTGCGCCGGTCGTTGTCCACGATGGGATCGAGCGTGTCCAAGCGGTATTCTGTGACCCCTGTGATGGCCAGATCGACATGATCGGTGGAATAAAACCAACCACGCCAGAACCAATCCAAATCAATGCCGGAAGCATCTTCAATGGTGCGGAAAAGATCCGCCGGCTGCGGGCGCTTGAACATCCAGCGCTGGGAATAGGTGCGGAAGGCAAAGTCAAATAATTCACGTCCAAGAATGGTTTCGCGCAGGATGTTCAGCGCCGTGGCAGGTTTGCCGTAGGCGTTGTTGCCGAATTGCAGGATGGATTCGGAGTTACTCATGATCGGCACTTGCGAACTTGAAATCATGTAAGAAACCATGTCTTTGGGTTCTCCGCGGTTGGATGGATAGTCCTCTTCCCACTCCTGTTCCGCGAGGTACTGAAGGAAGGTGTTCAATCCTTCATCCATCCAGGTCCATTGACGTTCGTCGTTGTTGACGATCATGGGGAAGTAATTGTGTCCCACTTCATGAATGACCACGGAAATCAATCCATATTTGGAATGCATCCACTGTTCAC
>JAQCFT010000221.1 GCA_027619545.1 Verrucomicrobiota bacterium
AAGGAGACTGGAAAATCGTTGAGAATCTGGTGGACGGTGAAATGGAACTCTACAACCTTCGCTATGACATCCATGAAATGACCGACCTGAGATTCAGCTACACGGAAAAGTTCGACGCCATGAAACAGGCTTTAAGGAATTGGCAGAAGGATACAAAGGCTCAGATGCCAACCCCCAATCCAAACTTCGATCCGGTCAAAAGATATGAATGGGGCAAACATCCGGGGCGTTAATGACGAATCATGGACCATGATTGAACTGGACGAATCGATCTGAATTCATTCCGTCATTTTTCATCCTTTCGTGTGATGAAAATGTGAAGTAGCTTTGGCTCCATGAGTAACAAAACATTCGGACAACTTGGTTACCCAGGGCGATTGATTGCCGTGGAAGGACTGGATGGTTCCGGCAAATCCACCCAGATCAAGCTGATCAAGCGCTGGATGGAATTGCAGGGACTCAAGGTCTTTTTCAGCGAATGGAATTCTTCCGTATTGGTTAAATCAGCCACAAGTAAGGGAAAGAATCGAGAGTTGTTGACCCCGACCACGTTCAGTCTGATTCATGCCACGGACTTTGCCGACCGTTACGAGCGCCAATTGGTCCCTCTCTTGCGGGCCGGATATCTGGTGTTGTGTGACCGTTACATCTTCACCGCTTTTGCGCGCGATGTTGTTCGAGGATGCTCGCCCGATTGGGTGAGAGGCATCTACGAATTCGCCGCTCAACCCGATCTGGTATTCTTCTTCAAGGCGCCACTGGAAACCTCCCTTGGCCGCATCCTGGACGGGCGTCCGCAGCTCAAGTATTTCGAGGCGGGCATGGACATGAACTTTTCGTCGGACATGTATGAATCTTTCCGCCTCTTTCAGGGGATGCAATTGGAGCAATATCTTGCCATGAGCACCGAGTTTGATTTTTTGATCGTGGATGCCAAAGGGAGAGTGGAAGAACAGCAGAGCGTTCTCCGACAATTGATCTCCGAACACATCAACCTGGATGCCTATAAAAAGGATTGATCATGACAACACCGAACAAATCCAAGTCAGCGGCAAAAACCCGAAATGAGCGTCGAAAGGCCCAGTATCGAAAACAGCTCCAGGTGGCTTTGCCCGCCCAGTCAAGCAAACTATCTTACGGGTGTGACATCCCCAATGTGGCTCTTGAAAAATTGACCGGTAAACTGATCGTGCTGGAGGGCGCGGACGGCTCGGGACGTTCCACTCAGATCCGGGAGCTGGTGGACTGGCTGGAAGGCAATGGGCACGCCACGGTTCAAGTGGGACTCAAGCGATCCACTCTCGTCAGCGAAGAACTGGAACGTGCACAGGAAGGAAACATCCTGAGCCAAACCACCATGAGTCTTTTCTACGCAACCGACTTCGCAGATCAGTTGGAAAACATGATCATCCCCTCTCTGAAGGCCGGATTCATTGTCATTGCGGATCGTTACATCTACACACTCATGGCGCGTGATCTGGTGCGAGGCATGAATCCGATCTGGGTCAAAAATCTCTACAGCATTGCTCTCGTTCCCGACGCTGTGTTTTATCTGAACGTTTCACCAGAACACCTCATTCAACGCAATCTGGCCAAAACGCAAAGCCTGGATTACTGGGAAAGCGGCATGGATCTCGGCTTCACGCGCGACATGTTTGACAGTTTCTTGAAATATCAACAATTGATTCGGAAGGAATTCCTACAGATGAAGAAGACCTACAAGTTCCACGTCATCAACGGAGATCGTCCAACCGAAGAAGTTTACGAAGAACTCAGAACTGCCATCGACAAAGTTATTTCCGGTTAGAAATTCATTTTGGATGCCTTTGCTTGTGGAGCCATCGATTTCGCGGATGGAAACAGGATTCAAAGATGTGGTCAGGCAAAGAAACCATCCCACCGGTGCTGGTCCTTGCAACCCCGCCGGTCCGGCAAGGCATACGCGCGGGCAAAAAACGAGTCACACCATCCTGAAATCCTTTTCAGCTTTCAACAGGGTATAGCAATCCGGCAGATCCAGTTCCTTGAGCATCCCCGGCACAAAGCCGGACAGTGGCCAATTGTATTCTTTGGATGTGGCAATGGAGTGGAACGATTCCAAACCGTCCTTCAGGGTGATCGAGGTCACCGTTTCATTATAGAGAACGGCAAATGCAGCGGGCAGAGTCCCCCACCCCTTTGCCACCACATGAATCCGCTCATGGCCTGCCTGTTCCAGCCATTTCAGGACCTGCAGGACATCCAATGTCTTTTGCCCGACGTACGGCCTGTTCAGCATGATGCCATGAATGGCATAGAAGTAGTCATTGCCATAGGGCTGCAGAAAGGAATTTTCGCCGCATGTGTCCGGTTTGGATTCACCAACGCCGCGCACGTCGCAGGCATAAAAGGCCTTCTGAGACAGGTCGGAGGGGACCTGTCTGCGCACCCATTCATCGGCCTGCAACTCAGCATCTGCCGAATGATGCGATACGTACAACACCGCATCTTTCACTTCGGTTTTTGGACGTGAATAATGCTGCTCCTGACCAAGTCGATAGACGACAGCCTGCGCACCGGGCTCGGATTCGATGACATAGGTGGTCACATGAGGATGGGGATAACCGCGACTACCGCGTGGTCTCAGAATTCGATAATAGGGAGCCACCCGTTTCGCGGGCAATGCAAGATAATCAGCCAGTTTCTGGCGGATTGTTTTGGCGGCAAGCTCAGAACGTTGCTTCTTGAAGTCAAGTGCTTTGTCTGAAGTGAAATCAAACACAGTCCTGGATCCAAGCGAAGCAACTTGCCCGGATTCCACACATTGCAAATCCTGGTCCTTTTCCAATTTGATGTGCGTTTCCGGAGAGTCCTTTTGAATACCGATTGCACGGTTGAACCACTGATACATGGCTTCTCGATTTTCCTGGGAGAATCCATGGTAAGTGGGCCCGACAAAAAACTGAACCTGATGTTCCACCCCCAAAAGACGATAAACGTGCTTGAGCTGCTCAAAGGCCTGATGCGCGCCTCGAACGTCGAAATAGTCCTTCTCCTTGGCAAGGATGACCACCGGCTTGGGAGCCATCGCGATCAGGCAATCGACATGATCCACGCCCAGGTCAATGCAACGCGGAGGGCATTGTTCGGTGTCGGCGGGCAATTCATTCTCAAGGTTTCGCCGTAGTGTTGTGACAAAGCAACTCGGCGCGGCCATCGTCCATCGTGATTCCAATCCACACAACCACGTAGTCATGGTGCCGCCACCGGAGTTACCCGTCACTCCGATATGGTTCGGATCCACCTCCTCACGGGTCAGCAGGTAATCCAGAGCACGTATCCCGTCCCAAGCCCTCCAGGCTCCGATGAATTCATCCACCAAAAACTGTTGGTTGCCGGCATACAGATGTTCTCTCACACCAACGCCCACCGTGGATTTCAAATCGTCGTTCACATATTGCAGACGTTCCCCCTGTCCGATGGGATCATAAATCAGCACCACATAACCCATGCGCGCCAATCCTTGAGAAAAGGATTGATAAGCGGCTTCCGCTTTGCCGTTGGACGAGTGCCCGCATGTTCCGATGACACCGGGCATCGGCTTGTCGTGTTGGGTGGGAACATACAAATTGGCTGTGACCAGAAATCCGGGACGGCTTTCAAAAATCAGTTTCTCGACACGATACCCATCGCGCTCGAGCACTCCGGTGATGCGCGCGTTCAACGGTGTCCGTTCGGGCTCGGGACCAAAGGAAGCACGTATGTGATGGCGGATGGTTTTGACGTATAATTCGGCATCGGATTTGGATTGCAAAGAGGCCCGGATCTTGTCGCTCTTCCCGGTCTCCTCCCGCACACGTCGCACATAGAACTCCTGGACCATCCGAGGAAAACGATTCAATGACTGCCTTTCGCCCACAGCACCCTGCCCCCACAAAGAAGGAGTCCATAGAGATCTGGAAACGGATGCCCCGCCGACCACCAGGCCTGCGGTTGATTTGGCCCATTGACGCCGCGAAATGGAATTGGATTTTGTGCTCATGACTGTGGAAATGGTTACCCACCTTTCATGAACCTCCAACGCCCGTTCATCAAGGAAAAAGCATTTCCATCACAGAGCTGTCAAGGCGCCCGCAAAGGTTGAGACGTGTTGTCCCTGACACGTCCCTTGCGATGTTGGAAGCCCATTGAATCCCGGTTTCGGGAAGCCTGTTGTTTTCATTGAACAGCATTCTTAGCTTGGGCGGGAACGAGCGATTTGTGGTTCGAATAGGTCAGGGTTTTATTCTGGATCGTATTCCTGAACATGCAAGCCACGAGGTGCGGACCAGGATCCACGCGGTCGCGGGGCAGCCTGGTCCGATCTGGCCTCAGCCCGCCCCACGTGAAGTCCATCTGCGGTATCCCCAAAAACATCCCCAAAGCAGACACAGCAACCAGGGGGCCACCATCACACTCATGGCGGCGGCGGTTCCAAATTTCCCGAAGGAAAAGGCGCTTTGGTAGGTATAGGACACCAGTAGCAGACCGGCATCAGCCGTGCCCCCTGAACCGCCCAGCAACACATAGGCGCCACTGAAAAGCGCAAACGCATCCACGATGAGATAGACGAGACAAAACAAAAGCACATGTCTCAGGAAAGGCAGGGTCACCCATCGAAACCGATGCCAGGCTTTGGTGGATTCGACCTGTAAGGCCTCGTAATACATCTTGGGAATTGATTCCATGGCGGCCACGAGAAAAAAAGTCATGAATCCCAACCACCTCCAAACGCATTGAAGCACCAAAGCCATCAGGATGAAGTCGGGATCTTTCAGCCAGTTGATGGGTTTGCCCCCAAACGGAATCACAAACCATTGGTTCAACAGTCCCTGACGTCCGTGAAAGACCAACAAAAACAACAGGGCCAGGACAGCAGGTGGTGTGAGCCCGGGAAGCAACATCATGAACTGAAAAGCCGGCCGCAAACGGGCATGCACCGATTTCAAACCGTGCGCCAGCAACAAGGACAAAGGCAGAATCAGTCCGATCGATGCCAATGTGTAAACCGCCGTATTGCGGACCGCCTTGAAGTATCGACCGTCATTCAGGAGTTCACGGTAATGCTGCAGTCCCACAAAGGAGGACTCTCCGAACAATTGATCAGAGTAGAGGCTCATGCGCACTCCCCCGATCAAAGGTGCGAGCCAGAAGCAAACGAAGAGAATAAAAAAAGGCGCCAGCAGTCCGTATACTGCGTGGCGCCTTGCAAAGTTCATGAAACCGTTTGGGACAGGTTCCGGATCGAATGGCACGCGTGCCTATTCCTTCAGCATTGTCCGCATTTGACGGATGGTTTCCTTGGGGCTGATCTGACCATACATCAGCGAGCTGAAGAAATTTTCCTGGAACAGGAAAACCGCCTGGGGACGTTTGGGATGCATCACCACTTCGGGAAGTTCCGGAGCCAGCTGGGTCAGCAGGTCCCCGAATTTCTGATGACTGAAGTAGGCGTTGGGCTGGTGCAGACGCTCGTCATCCCATGCCGGCTGAAAGGCAGGAAAACTGTTCCCTCCCACAAATCGCTCAACGTTGGCTTCCTTGTCCTTGATAACCCATTCAATGAATTTCCAGGCTTCTTCGATTTTCTTGCTGTTTTTGTAGATCAATAATCCCTGCCCCGCAAAAGTGGAAGTGCGACGGCCAGGCACACCAAAACGATCCTTCCAAGCGGGCAGCGGCATGACGCCCCACTTGCCTTTGAGTTCGGGAGAAAATTGCTGGATCATGTCCAGTCCATACCAATCAGCTCCAATGATGCTGAGCACTTCTCCGTAATTGACCATGCTGCTGAAGAAGACAGGATCAAAAATGCTGGCGCGTTCAGGAATCAATCCGATGCCTTCATCATTGAGCATGTAGAGCCAGTTCATGACCGACTCGGATTCGGCTTCATCGGGGAACATCCGCCCGGCGCGATCAAACCAGTCTGCGCCTTTCTGGCGCAACAGGATTTCAAAATAAGTGGGGTCGAGAGCAATCAGTGCCTGATTCTTTTTGGCAAGTTCACGGCCTGTGTCCACGAAATCGTCCCAGGTGGCGATATCTTCCGGATCGATGCCGTGTTCCTTGAACAAATCGGTACGGTAATAAAGCACCATGGCGCTCAGGGATTGAGGCAAGCCGTAGATCGCATCACCTTTGGCAAACAACTTCAGGCGCTGAGGAACGATCCCTTTGTCCAACTCCGCTTTTTGGACGCGTTCGGCCAAGTCAACGAATGGCACTTCATCGGCCAGGTAGCTACCGAACAGCACTTCATCCAATTGCACGATATCGGGCGGATTGGTTCCGGTTTTGATGGCAATGGCCAGTTTGTCAGGCATCTCACGAAATCCGAAGGCCTGAATATCCGCCTTGAATTCGGAATCCACTCTGGCCTGATACTCCTTGACCATTTTCTCATAATAGGTCTTGTCCTGAAAGGAACTGATCCAGAGATTGACGGGTTCCGCTGCAACGGCAGACCCCACAGCGAGCAATGCCGCGGCGCCAAACAGCTGTACCACAGAATGCAACTTGGTAAAAAGGCTCATATAACTAAAACAATGAATGGGTGCTTGATTTAATTTGTAACGAAAAGGAATACTACCGAACTCAAGATTGGATAGCAATCCCTTGATTTTGGACATCTCGACTTCAAATTCTATTCATCCGGAGTCCCGAACAACCTATTTTCTCTCACGAAGCCAGCAGGCCACGAAGAATTGGAATATTGAGAGAAGTAGCACACCCAAAAACTTTTTGCCTTAGGGCCTTTGTGTGAAAAAAATGCACTCACAGATTGCCATCGGCCGATCGAATTAGGCACATTGTCCCCCGTCATGCTGCGACGTGTTCTTGCTCACCCCATTCGTTTTACTTCCAGACTGACCCGATTCTTGCTGATGTTGCTCCGGGCAGGGCTGGATGGCTCCCGCATGCGCCTGAGAGGTGAGGTGTCGCGGCCGGAACGGAATCAATGGATGAGAAAATGGAGCCGCCACATTGCCTCATCCCTAGACATCAAAATCAACGTCCATGGAAATCCTCCCAAACACGGTTTGTTGGTCGCCAATCATTTGAGTTATCTGGACATCATCGTTCTCGGCACCACGACGCCAGCTACTTTTCTAAGTAAGGCCGAGGTGAGGGGGTGGCCGGCAATTGGCTGGCTCACTCAGTTTGCGGGAACCCTTTACGTCAAGCGCGAGAAAAAAAAGGATCTGCACGCCCTGGCCGAGTCATTCTCGGAGGTTTGGGAGGAAAAGTCTCTGATTGTCATGTTCCCTGAAGGAACCAGTTCCAATGGAGAAACCATCCTGCCCTTCCGTTCATCACTCCTGAAACCGGCATGTGACAATCAACAGCCTGTTACTCCCGCGTATGTTCGTTATGTGTGTGAGGGAGGGACTTTGATAGATGATGTTTATTTCTGGGGAGACATGGCTTTTGCACCCCATTTGATTCGGATGCTTTGCCTGGAATCTGTCAGCGCCGAGATCCATTTCGGAGCAACCCGGTATCCGCAGGATCAGGATCGAAAGGAAATCACCAAGCTACTAAGGGAAGACATCCTGGCTATGAAATCGGATCACCCGTAGGCGGAACCGGGCGCGAAAGGAAAGAACTCCTTTTGGAAAGAAGGCCAAGCTAACGTCTCGCCACGACAAAACCGTTGAACATGCCATATTTCCATGGGCCAAGGTTCAGGCAAAAGTCAACAAGCGGGGGGACTATTCGATCCGTGCAGGCGACGGATTCTATGCGACATCCGTAATGGCGAAGAAACCCCGCGATCTCCAGCGGATTGGTGGCTATGATGGCATCGTCATCCGGCGTGAACGGTTCTTTGACGATGGGTTCCATCCGGTCAAACCGCCAATGTTCAAACGCCCCTTTCATAAGTTTGCGTTTGGTCATCAGGCGTTTAAAATTGGCCCACTTGTTGCCGACGCCTCTCATTTTCGGGTGATAATCCTTAAAACCCAGCACTCGAAAAAAGTTGGGACTTGATACAACCACTTTTCCCCCGGGACGAACCACCCTGACAAGTTCCTTCAGGAACGCTTCGGGTTGCTCCACGTGTTCCAACACATTAAAGGCGCCCACTGCACCAAAAAAACGAGCTTCAAAAGGCAACGTTTTCCCATCGTAGAACTGACATTTGTCGGAGTGCTGCCTCGCTCGCTCGATATTCGGATGGGACACATCCACACCGTGAGCATCCACTCCGCATGAGGTCAGTTCCGCCACCACCTGCCCCACGCCACATCCGACATCCAAAACGGGCAGGTCCTTTGAGTCAGGCACCATGGTATTGATATACTTCTGGTAAAATGATACGTCCCAAGCAGAGAGAAACTCGGCGTAGGCTTGATTATCTT
>JAQCFT010000222.1 GCA_027619545.1 Verrucomicrobiota bacterium
ACGATACACCAACGCTTCCGGCGACGGTTTTCCTGACTCCAATATTCCAGCTTCCAGCAAAGCGTCGATCAGAAAGTCCGAACTGCGCAGACTGACATTCACTCCGTGGATGGCCAATAAATTGGCACCGTCACGAAGCAGATTCATCTGACTCGTCACATTGAACACTTGATATGCAATCGCCTCAGAATCGGCATGTTCAGAATTTGCGACTGAATTCCAGCGAAGCGAAGTTGGAGCGTTGGCGTCCGCAATACGTCGACCGTTCAAAAACGCTGTGAATCCGTCGTCATATTTCATGAGCAAATTCATGACATTCAGATGTTCAATGTCCCGCATCCGAACATTGAAAGGAATGCGGACGTAGACGGACGTACTTTTCCCAATCATCTCATCCCCCACATCGATTCTGATATGAGCATCGTAAGTCTGCGCCCGATCAAATCCCACTCCGCCCCGTCCCCGCAGCCACTCCGAATCGTCAAAATCGGTAACATTCGAGCGCCAGGAACTTCGGATGGTTCCATCAATCGGTACATGCACATATCTGGTCGCTCGCCCGGTCACCAATGGCAGATGATTTCCAGACGAACTTTCGGGCAGAAAAGGATCAGAGCCGTCGAGTGTGTAATAAATCTGCTCGCCATCAGCAGATAAACTGACCTGTCCATCACGCACACCACCTGGCGGCGCTGAAAATTGCGGCACATTGTCAGCAAGGAACAAACCCTGCTCGGCAAGCTGCTCCAGAACAATGTTACGGCGTTGAGGAATCCAACTGGTTGCGATCGTGTCAGTGATCCTGACCACCCCTGCGATACCATCCCTTAATTCCTCGTAACGCTTGAGTATATGTTCATCGGTCAGCGCTCCATTGCCGAAAAAATGTTGATGGACGCGGTCTGCAAAACGCACTCGAAAATCGCTGTTCTTTGCAAGTGACTGGTAGAAGCGTGCGATGTCCTGCTCAACCACCAGTTCCGTCGTCAGCGTATTATGGCGAACATCTCCACCGGCATTAAAAAAGGACCACTCTGCATCCCAAACATAAAACCGCCAACGGGCTCCATCGACTCGTTCCCTGGCGGCACGCCAGTTGTTGTGGGGCCAATCGCGGGTCCCGGTATAGATATTGAGGATCAAATAATCGATAAAACTGTCGATATCCAGCAACTGGCCCGCTGTCCGGTAATTGGAAGCCACAGACAAATCACGGTTCATCGCCGTCTTGAGTCGATTCCATTCCACCGTATCCCCGGACCTGACCTCACCGAACTGCGCGATGATATCATATTCACCGTTGCCCCCTTGCCAGGTGTCGAGAAAGTCTTCGTCTATGCGTTCGGTCGGATTGTAATATCCCTTGTAAACTCCGTTGATGTAGAGGTGAACCAACGTGCCCTGACTGGAAACCTGCCCCATATCTGCCGAAAGTCGCCGCACCAATTCATCCACCACAAACGGATTGGAATGATCATTCATTCCCGCGCGCAAAACAATTTGCTTGTACGAATGAGCGGGTGAACGGGGTATCAGCGGGTAGTTCAACGTCGACTCTCCGTAATCGCCTCGGAAATACAATCGGAAAGAATACTTTCGAAAAGGCAGTCCCCCATTTGGATCATACCGTTCCCGTACATAATTCCCTCCCTGGATACGCAGACCAGCATCGATCTGAAACCCGGTGGAACCATCCGGTAGAAAATACTCGACTGACACCGGCCGTTCCCAGGACCGCCCACGCTTGGTGGTATTGCGGGGTCTTGTTTCCATGATCCCCTGCCGTCCCCACAAATGCTCCTCATCGGTAACCAGTGAAAGAACCGGCAATGCACGCCTGGATCGGCTCATCCTGAAGAGATAAGTATGCGTTTCTGTTTTGGAGGGAAGGAGTCCTGTTTTGAAAACCGCCGCACGTACGGTGGAGGTACGACTGAGTTCAATGGGAGACTCGTAGGTAACACCATTTTCCATTGTGGGTTCCGACTGGTCCAACGTAAAACGGACCACCGCCCCATCCACGGGAGTGGACAAAACAAGCTGAAAAGCACGATCGTAATAGCCTCTTGATGCGCTGAAATGCGGTTCCGGTAAAATTTCCGTTATCGAGGGTCCCTCGTTATCTCGTCCCGGAGTCGGCGAAGAAAAATAAGCAAACGTGCCGTCGTCCAGCCGACCGTAGGAATGATCATTGCGCTGGACCGGATAGCGATCTCCCAAATCACTCACCAGCCGGCGAGGCATTTCCGGACTATACAAACCAAGAAACTCACCAGCTCGACTCAAACTGAAATTCGTATGTGGGGAGAATCCTGTCCGCCTGTTGGGACGATCCTTGGAAGAAGCGAACACAATCAAATAATCGTCCGGTCCGATGAGTAATCCATCAAACACCCACTTCCCCGGCTGATCCGGATCGTCCGATAAGGACCACCCCGTCAAGTCCACTTTAGTATCGGTTGTGTTGTGCAACTCAATCCAATCCACGTGATCCCGATCATCATCCATCAATCCACTCTGATTTCCCGCCAGCATCTCGGTGATTTCGACCCCCGTATAGCGTACATTGGGATCAACTTCATAACGCCACTCTCCAGGTTGAAAAGCATTCGGTTCAGGGGCGTCATCCTCCACTCCATGATCCTCACGCCAAGTCAGGCGCAGCCCACCATTTGATTGAGCGGGAAACTCGAACACATAAGGACCCGCACCTGCTCCACTCAGTGATTCAGCAGGCGCGCCATTGACCAACAAATCCAGGGCATCCAACCCAAAAACGGGCTCCGAAAAAAACACTTCCACCTTCGAAAATGAAGAAAGCCGCTGACCAGGACGCGGAAAGATCTGAGTGACATAAGGAGCATTCTGATCCAGTAATTGATACACCCTGATTTCTGAAGCCGCCTGCCAGTCGAACACATTGGGCGGCGATGCCAGATCTTCGATGCCCGGATCCTGCTGCCAACGAAGTGTGAGTTCACGTGCCTGGGTGCCTGCAAAGGTAAAACGGTAAGTATCCCCACTACCCGACATTCGGACAGCAGAATTGCCATTCGAGACAAGATCCCCCCGATCCACTCCACGGACCGGCTCCGAAAACCGAATGGTCACTTCATCGAACTTCTCCACCAAACCCGGTTGTGGATCGACCGAGCTGACGACAGGCGCCTCGGTATCCGCAAGCACACCCCAGCCCTCAAACAACAGAAGGATTGCACAAATATTGATGATAGAAAAATGTCTCATAATGACTCCTTCATGGGCTACCCTTCTCCGTTGCAAAAAACGTGAGTTGACATAATGAATTCAGAGTGGCGGATGGGCGATGCCGGGGTGGCATTTTTTTTACTGAACAGCCCGATCCCTTATTAAAATTCACTATGGTTCTTTCATGTCTTACCTTCGCTGACGCTCCAGCCTCCGTCCACGGACAGAACCTGTCCTGTCACAAAACAAGCCGCATCGGACAACAAGAAGGCAGCCGCTCCGTCCAAGTCCTCGGGCATACCGATGCGTCCGCCGTCCAATGGTTGCTTTGTACGGATGAAGTCCATGATAGGTTGATTGGTTTGGGCACGTTCGGACATGGGGGTTGCCACCAGGCCGGGGCAAAGCAGGTTGATACGGATGCCGTTGCCAGCATAATGAGCGGCGGCAGACTTGGTCATGCCGATCATCGCGGATTTTGCGGCGGCATAGGCATGCGTGGTAAAAAAACGGGGGGATGGGGAAAAACCAAGGACCGACCCACAATTGACAATGGCGCCCCCCTTGCCCTGCTCCAGAAAAATTCGGATGGCCGCCCGGTTGGAGTAAAAGACCGAATCCAGATTCAATTTCATGGTTAAATCCCAACCTTCATCGGTGATTTCATGCAACGGACCATCCCCAAAACGACGTCCACTCCCGCCTGCCACGTGGTAAACTCCATGCAAATCACCGAAGGCTTCCTTCAATTTACGAAAAACTTCATGGGTTTCCTTCGAACTGGAGGCATCACATGAAAGCGCCATCCCATCATCCCCCAACCAGGATGTTGCCGCTTGCAGTTTGTCTTCGTTACGACCGGTAACGACCACTCTGGCTCCGCATTTCAAGAACATCCTGGCCGCGGACTCACCCAGTCCACTGGTCCCGCCGACGACCAGGATGGTTTTTCCGTTCAGATCCATGCGAAAAAAGAATAGCGCCTCATGAGATGTATGGGGATTACTTGATCCCCAATTTCTTGAAGCGGGACTTGATCTGCTTGTAATGGAAATCGGTGGAACAAAGCTTGTCCAATTCACCGGCCTTGAAGTGTTTTGCCACATCCGGATCGGACATTAATTGCTTCTTGAAATCGGCGTCCACATCGCCCTCGTGTTTGCTCTTCCAGGTCAACATGGCGTTACGTTGCACCAGGGAATAGGCATCTTCACGCGTCAACCCCTTTTGGATCAGGGCGAGCAACACCGTTTGAGAATTCCACATCCCCAGGGACAGCTTCATATTCCTGTCCATGTTCTCGGGATAGACAATCAATCCGTCGGTCAGGTCGGTCAACTTGTAAAGCATGTAATCCAACAACACGCATGAGTCAGGGAAGATCACTCGTTCCACCGAACTGTGGCTGATGTCACGTTCGTGCCAGAGGGCGACATTTTCCAATGCGGCCACGGCATTGCCGCGAAGCACCCGGGCCAGGCCGGTGAGCCGTTCGCCGGTGATCGGGTTCCGCTTGTGGGGCATGGCACTGGAACCCTTCTGGCCTTTGGCGAAAAATTCTTCGGCTTCCAGAACTTCGGTGCGCTGGAGATGACGAAACTCGGTGGCCCATCGCTCGATGCTGGCACCCACCAGGGCGATGGTGGAAATGAATTCGGCGTGGATATCGCGCTGAATGACCTGAGTGGCAATCGGCGCTGGCTTCAACCCAAGCTTACGGCATACAAAGTTTTCAACCTTGGGTGAGAGGTGTGCGTTGGTTCCCACGGCACCAGATAATTTTCCAAAAGCGACATGCTTGCGCACATCTTTCAATCGACGTTCGGCCCGACCAAATTCATCGAACATCAGCGCCATTTTCAAACCAAACGTGGTGGGTTCGGCATGGATACCGTGACTGCGCCCGATCATGGGGGTGAACATGTGTTTCTTGGCTTTCCGGCCAATCACTTTCCTCAGATCCACCACATCCTTGATCAGGATGTCAACGGATTCAACCATCTGCACAGCAAAAGCCGTATCGATCAAATCGCTGCTGGTCAATCCGTAGTGCAACCAGCGTGAGGCCTTGTCGTTGATATTTTCAGCGACGTTGGTGGTGAAGGCGATGACGTCGTGGTTGAGGGTTTTCTCCAGCTCCTTGCATCGATCAATGCTGAAAGCAGCCCCTTTCTTCATTTTCTGAAAATCGCGCGCAGGCACGATTCCCTGGTCCACCAAGGCTTCGGTGGCCAGCAGTTCGACATTCAACCAGATTTCCAGTTTTCGCTGTTCGGTCCAAATTTCCCGCATGGCGGGGCGTGAATAACGCGGTATCATAGTCCTTGAAAAAAGCGGATTTCAGGCCCGAAAAAAAGCAAAATCGTAAACAAGGCAGGAAATCCCATCGACAAGCATCATTCAAAAGGTGCGCAGGATGATCTCCTGCGGCTTCAGAGACACACCGCTGTTACAGGTGCCGAATGCGACCTCGGTATTTGTTGGCCAGCTTGGTATTGTGATCGTCTCCATTACTGTTGCTGCTGATGTAAATTTCAGGATCTTGCCCCATTTTCTTCATTGTGGAGACGGTGGATACCAGCACCAGATTAACCAGCAGCGCTCCCGTGATGGTCGATGTCGGAGCCACCTTTCCGGGTATACCTTCTATTTCGAGTGCGGCATCTCCTTCAATACCGCAGTTGTCCAATACCAGATCGGCAATTTCCGCGAGATTCTTTCCGGACGAGTGCCGGGTGGGCCAGGCCTGGCTATGTTGCAGGTTGACCAAAGCGATGACTTTCAATCCCCGTTCTTTGGCGTCCAATGCCATTTCGATAGGCAGGGCATTGCGTCCGGAGTTGGAGGAAATCATGATGACATCTCCCGCTTCAACAGGGTACTGGTCCAGGAGCACTTTGGCTGCCCCTTCTTTGCGTTCGAAAGCAGTGGCGTTTTCGGCCCCTGCGGAGAAATAGATCATTGGATCCAGAATCGGCACCGCTCTTGCAAGCCCACCAGCACGGTGAAACACTTCTTCAGCCAATAATCTGGAGTGCCCGGTCCCAAATGTATAAAACCAGTGATCCTGGGTCAGGGCCTCGGCGATCCACTGACCCGCTGTTTCAATGGCCTGCCATTGCGTTTCTCTTACTTTGCGTATTTGGTCTGAGACCGTATCCAGATACCTTTGAGCGTCGAACATCGATTCAATCATGGTGCACATTGGCCGTCAAGATGGCCATCACTGCAAGTATTTTCCCAAATAAAGAACTTCTTCCCACCTGAGTTCAACCTGTTCCAGAACTTGAAAGCCCAGTTTTTGGTAAAATGAGAGCGCCCGCAGATTCTCCGGGTGCACGCCCAGATGCACCCCCACACTGCCTTTCTGGCAAAGTGTGTCCAACATGTCCTGAGCATAGCGGCTCCCCCACCCCTTGCCCTGGATGCGTGGAAGGAGATCGATATGGATGTGAGACGGAAATTGTTCCAGCCATTCCGGACGATCAAACTCAAACTCAAAAAGGGATGCCCGCAGTGCATCATCCATGGTCCAGTCCTCTTCTGGGCTTTTAGGAAAATGCCGCCCTTTCCTAATCTTGGGCAACCAATTACGCAAATGCCACTTTTGATAGGCAACCGTGTCCGACACAGCCAGCACATACCCACAGACACCCCGGCCATCTTCAATGGTCCAGGCCAACTCCGGTTCAAATTCCAGATAAGGTCCCACATAAAGATCCCCCAGCAAGTCCACGTCGTGAAATATATGGGTGGCATCCTTGCCGGCGTCCCCTGTCTGCTGGCATATCCGGTAAAGCGCCTTTTTGTCAGCGGCAATAAAACACCTTCTCCGACATGGATCGTTCGTATCTTCTGCCTGTGCGTTCACCCATTACCTTTTTTTGCAGTTGTGTCCTTTGAAGTCCGCCTAGTTTCCAACCGATAACAGCTATGGAAAGTGCGCATCCCATTCTTGTGAATGGATAGTCATGTATAGATGGTTGCATCAATCCTTATCAAGGTGTAATCTCTCGGGAAGCAGAGATGTCAAAAAACGGACCAAACAACAAAAGACCGGAAGACGATAACGAAAATGGCGAGATGAAAGTCCCGCCAAGAACGCTATTGATTTGGATCGCCATTCTTGGATTGATCCCCTTGATCATGTTCCTGCAACGCCAGGCCGAAACCGGTGAACAGAAACAGATTAACTACGCAGAACTCAAACTCCTGGTCGACAACGATCTAGTGGAAAAAGGGATCATTAATTATGATCCTCAGAGCCGGCTGCAGGAGATCACCGGGCGGTACAAGCTCTACCAGGTAACCGGCGAAAACGCAAACGGAGACAAGAAGATCGAGATCCAGACGGATGAAAACGGCCAGGAAATCCTTCAGGCTTTTTACATCAAAACAGTGCTGATGGATTCCATGGAACAGCAGATGTTGGAAAGTGCCCGGTTTCGTGCCACACAGCCAAGCACCCTGCTGACTGGATTTCTTTTCTCGATCCTTCCATTTCTCATTATAGCCATTTTGATTTATGTCTTTCTGATCCGGCAGATTCGCATGGCTGGTAAGGGTGCGCTCAGCTTTGGCAAGAGCAAGGCCCGCATGCTCAGCAAAGAGAAGAACCGCACTACGTTCAAAGACGTGGCAGGTGTGGACGAAGCCAAGGAAGAGGTATCAGAACTTGTTGAATTCCTTAAAGATCCAAAGAAATTTCAAAAACTGGGAGGTAGAATTCCCAAAGGTATCCTGATGATCGGCTCGCCGGGAACCGGAAAAACACTTCTCGCAAAAGCTATTGCCGGTGAAGCGGATGCATCCTTTTTCAGCATCAGCGGTTCGGATTTTGTCGAAATGTTTGTCGGCGTTGGAGCCAGTCGAGTCCGCGACATGTTCGATCAGGCTCGCAAGAGTACCCCGTGTTTGATTTTCATTGATGAGATTGATGCTGTGGGTCGAAGTCGTGGTCACGGATTGGGCGGCGGGAACGATGAACGGGAACAAACACTCAATGCGCTGTTGGTCGAAATGGACGGCTTTGACACCCAGGATGGCATCATCATCATTGCGGCCACCAATCGT